>NZ_LZML01000160.1:0-59595 GCF_001665695.1 Nocardia sp. 852002-51101_SCH5132738
CGGCACCGACCACCACCCAGTCGCCCACCACCCAATCGACGACCACCGAGCCGACGACGACGCAGCCGACCAGCACGTCGGCGGCGCCGACCACGACGGCCACGAAGTAGCCGACCCCAGGTGAGCCGACAACGGCCGGGCCCGTAGCAACGGGCCCGGCCGTTTCAGTTGGCCGCTCGCTCGGCGAGCATCGCGGACGCGGTCAGTTCGACCGATCGGACGCGGTCGGCGATATCGGTGGCGTGGTGGACGAGAATCAGCTCGTCGGCTCCGATCGAGGCGGCGAATTCGTCGATTGGGTGGTGGGCGACTGGGTGGTGGTCGGTGCCGTGGTCTCGACCGGGGCCGCGACCTGCGTCCGAGCCGGCGGTTCGGCCGGCGCGACGGTGGTAGTCGTGGTGGCCGGGGCCTGCGTGGTGGTCGGCGCCGTGCTGCTGCTGGTGGTCGTCGGCGTCGCGGTCGTCGGCGCGGGCGCAGTGGTGGTCGGTGCCGGGCTCGTGGTCGTCGCCGCCTTGGCGTCCGCCGCCTTGGTGTCCTGGACGGTCTTGTATGCCGCCTGGACGTCGGCCTGGGTCGGCTGCGACTTCGGGTCGATCTGCTGACCCGCCTGCGCCTGCTGCGCCAGATGGGTGAGCCACGCCGCCGCATACTCGGCCGAGGTCATCGGCTTGCCGTTCGCGGCATCCGAATCGCGCCAGTAGTCGAAGTGGTGACCGGTGCCGTTGGGGCCCAGGGTCAGCTGGTACGGATCACTCATGATCACCGGGATCGTGTTCTGGTTGGTGACGATCAGGCCGATGATCTCGTTGAGCACCTTCTGCGGCAGATAGGCCAGCGGCGCCATCTGATCGGTCGAAATCGACTGTGCCGGAGCGGGTGCGGGCGGATTGTCGCCCGGCTTGTAGCCCGGCTCGGACACCTTCAGCAGCACCTGCAGGAACGTCTCGTTACTGGCCATCCAATTCGGCTGCGATGCGATGTAGGAGAAGGCGTTCATCGCGATCCGGCCCAGCGTGACCGCCACGTCCTGACCCGTCGCGGGCGTCAGCCCCTCGTTCTGCAAGGCGTCGACGTTCAACTGCCGGCCCACGTTCGCGGCCAGCTGCAGCAGCGAAATGTTCTGCGGCGCAGCGCACGTGAGATCGCCTTCGGAGCAGAAGGAGGCGACCTTGCCGTTCAGCGCACCGAAGTCGCCGGCCTGGTCGGGCAGCGCGCCCTGTCCGGAGATCGGCTTGTTGCCGTTCTGGTAGTTCTGATCGAAACCGTCGGGATGGTTGGGATCCTGGGCGCCGGGGAACGGACCATCGCCCGCGGTACGACCGGCATCCGCCAGAATCACCACGCCCAGAACGTTCTTCGGGTCGACGACATCGTATTTGCCGGCGGCGCCCGGCTGATCGTGGCCGATGCCCATGGCCACGCGGCGCGCGACGTCGGCGCCCTCGCTGTAGCCGACGATGGAGAACTTGGTGTCCGGGCAGGCCTGCGCGATGTCGTGCATGACCTTCTCGGCATTGGCCACACCGGTGTCGACCGCTTGCTCGTAGGTGCTCATATTCGCCGGATACGCGACGTACACCGCGGCGTAGGAACCCGGATCGACCTTGTCGGCGGGTGCGTTGACCACCGGATCGACCCAGTGACTGCTGTAATCACTCGACAGCGCCGCCGGCAGCGCATTGCCGTTCGCGTCGACCAGCATGGCCGTCTTGTTCGGGTCCGGGCTGTCGTTGCGACCGGCCACCGAGATGGTCACCATGTCATGACATTCGGTGACCGACGAGGTGAGCCGCGTATCGCGGGTCTCGGGCGTCGCCATCAGGCCCCACGAGGCCGCGACAATGGCCGCCACCCCCAAAACTGCTGGTCCGGCGGCCGCAGAGGCAATGCGGTGCCGTTTGATGAACTCGCGAAGAGCCATGTCCTGATCCCCAATTCGGTCCGACAAGAAAGCGGGACAGGCCCCCCGACGGGCCGTGTGTGTCACGAGAGGTGTCGGGAACCACAGGCCCGGTGTTACCAGCCGGAACAGTTCTGTGATCTGAACCGCGACGTGTAAACACGAAGCCTTCCCGCAGCGATAAGGCCTTTTTCTCCGCCGCGACGACGACCACTTTGACGATCCGGCAAATTTCTTTGCGTTCGGGGCGCGCCACCGGTCACGGTGAGGGCGTGGACGACGGCTTCGAACCGGTAGTGGCAGCGCTGGGACCACGGCTGCGTGAGTTGCGCCGACGTAGCGGCAGGACGCTGGCCGAGCTTTCGGCCGGAACAGCGATTCCGGTCAGCACCCTGTCGCGGCTCGAGTCCGGGCAGCGCAAACCCGGACTCGAACAGTTGCTGGCACTCGCCCGGGCCTACCGGATTCCGCTGGACGAACTGATCGGCGCCCCGGCGAGCGGTGACCCCCGCGTCTATCCACAACCGTTCACACGCGACGGCATGACCGTCATCCCGCTGACTCGCAATCCGGGTGGCCTGCAGGTATTCCGCCAGATCCTGCCCGCCGGAGGCGGTCACCGCGAGCCGGCGCCGCGCTCGCACGAGGGTTACCACTGGCTGTATGTGCTCGACGGCCGGTTGCGCGTGGTGCTCGGCGACCACGACCTGATACTCGGCACCGGCGAGGTCGCCGAATTCGACACCCACCTGCCGCACTGGTTCGGCAACGCCGACGCCCGCCCGGTGGAATTCCTGAGCATCCTCGGTCCCCAGGGCGAACGTTTCCACCTGCGAGCGCGCTACCGCCCGAACTGAATTCGCCAGGCGCGGCGGATCGGTGAATCGCTCGTACCATGGCGTCATGCCTGTCCAGCCGGTGTCGCTGGCCGGTGCCGCGATGGATGTCGCGGTGCCGGCGGGGCGGGGTATGCCGGGAGTGAGTATGGCCGGGTTCCGCGGCAGAGCCGGGGAATCGGTCGCGTTGCAGATGATTCCGTATCCGGCGCTGACGGTTTTCATCGATGTCGGTGACGCGCTGGTCGTGGACGGTGATCGCACGGGCGGAGCTCTGGTGGTCGGCCTGCCTCGCGGCGCGTTGCGGGGATCGGGCCGCGGGGTCGACCTGCTGCAGATCCGGCTCTCACCCGTGATCGCCCACGCGGTGCTCGGTGGGGGTGCGGAACTGAACGGCATGGTGGTCGGGCTCGGCGAACTGTGGGGTGGTGAAGCCGTGCGAATCCAGGAGCAACTGCGGGCCACGCGCTCGTGGGATACGCGCTTCGCGCTCGCGCACGCCGCGCTGGCTCGGCGACTCTCCACCGGGCCGGAGGTCGATCCGGAGGTCGAATTCGTTTGGCGGAGACTGGCATACAGCCACGGCCGGGCCCGGATCGAACCGCTGGCGGCCGAGGTCGGCTGGAGCCGTCAGCGGCTGTGGTCGCGCTTTCGCGCCCAGATCGGGATCACGCCCAAACAATGCGCCCGCCTGGTCCGGTTCGACCACGTGGCCCATCGCCTCGCCGCCGGCCACCGCCCCGCTCGCGTCGCCGCCGACGCCGGTTTCGTCGATCAGTCCCATCTCCATCGCGACATCGTCGACTTCGCGGGAATGACCTCCGCTGCCGTCGCGGCCGCACCATGGCTCTCGGTCGACCACATCGCCTGGCCGCGGCGACTGACCGCTACCCGCGAGCCATGTCCACGAAGCGGCTGAGGTGGAGCTGATGGGCGACGGTGATCGTCGCGGTGGGCCCGTTTCGGTGTTTGCCGAGGATCAGGTCGGCCTCGCCGCCGCGCGGGTCGTCGCGTTCGAACGCGTCGGGGCGGTGCAGCAGGATCACCATGTCGGCGTCCTGTTCCAGTGAACCGGATTCGCGGAGGTCGGAGACCATGGGGCGCTTGTCCGTTCGCTGTTCGGGACCACGGTTCAGCTGACTGATCGCGACCACCGGAACTTCCAGCTCCTTGGCCAGTAGTTTCAGGCTTCGGGAGAATTCCGAGACTTCCTGCTGGCGAGACTCGACCTTCTTACCGGATGTCATCAGCTGCAGGTAGTCGACCACGACGAGCCGCAGATCGTGGCGCTGTTTGAGCCGCCGCGCCTTGGCCCGGATCTCCATCATGGTCAGGTTCGGCGAGTCGTCGACGAACAACGGCGCCTCACTGATCTCGCTCATCCGCCGCGCGAGCTTGGTCCAGTCGTCGTCGCTCATCCGCCCGGCCCGCATATCCCCGAGCTTGATCTTCGCCTCCGCCGACAGCAGACGCATCACGATCTCGGTCTTACTCATTTCCAGCGAAAAAATAACGCTCGCCAAGCCGTGCTTGATCGAACAACTCCGCATGAAATCCATTCCGAGAGTGGAGTTGTGCGTGGGAACCATCGAGCGCCCGGCCAGGTAGAGGTGGTCGGCGTTGTCGACCTCGACACAGCGGACCGGGACGCTGGGGATCGGCCGGACGTCGACGATGAACCGTGAGTGCGAGCGGGCTGTTCCGGCCGCGCGCCGACGCTGCTTGTGCAGCAGATTCTTCCGGCTCAGACCGAAAACCTCGTCGTCGGTCGCGAACGTGAGGGTATACGCCACCGAACTGTCCGCGGTGCGTCCGCGAACGCTCTTGGTCGATCGGTGGCATCGATAACCGAGGCTGACGATCAGTTCTTCCGCGTCGGAGACCAGCCGTTCGTTCGTCACGGTGAATTGCACCGAACCGCCGTGGGTCACAGTGCCGTCGGTGTCGAGCAGACCGGCCAGCAGCGCCCGCCGCTGTGCTTCGGAGGCACGCAGATAGGCGCTGGGGATGTGCTTGTTCCCCAGGACCCCGATGGTGCGCAACCGTGCCTGCACCGTGCCGGTGGTATCGCGGCAGCCCTGGCACATCCGCAGACCGGTAGAGGGTCGGCCACACTGCGGGCAGGTCGGCCGGGGCGAGGGTGCGGATACGAATCGTGATCGACCACCGCAGGATCGGCCGCAGGTCTTCACCTCGGAGGTGAACGGCACGAACTCGGTGCCGCACACAACGCAGTTGCGAGTAGCGATGGGACCGGGTTCGGGCAACCGCAGGCTGTAGCGCAGCGGGGCGCTCGCCGATGGGACTGCGATCAGCCCCTCGTTCTCGATGCGCAGCACGATTTCCGGGTCCGCGGTCGTCAGTTGGGCGGAGGCGGAGGTGCCGTCGCCCAGCCAGGCGCCCAGGGTATACGGCGGAACCAGCAGATCACGCTCCGGCAGCTGCAGCGGCGCCGCGTTGGTGACCGAATGGTTGAGACGCCCGTCCGCGGTCGCGCAGCGAAGCGTTCCGGCGATGTCCGCAGTGGTCCGAACCTCGGCGAATGTCCGCTGATTCCGGTACCGATTGCGTCCGGCCGCGGCTTGCTGCGCAGAGCGCCGTGAGGCGCGTGTTTCGGTGAGCCACTGATGTTCGGCATCCGCGACGATCACCGTGCCGTCGGAGAATTCCACCTCGTAGCAAGGGCGTTCGTACATCGTCTCGGTGGCGGCCACGACCCGAGTCGGTCGTCCGTGCGCGTCGAGCAGGTGGTCTCCGACCGCCACCTCACCCATGGTCGTCCAGCCGGCCGGAGTGGGCAGCGGGGTATCGAGTGCGAGCGCCTTACCCACACCGGGCCTGGCCGCGACGATGATCATCTGGCCGGGGTGCAGGCCGTTGGTGACCTCGTCGAGTTCGGTGAAGCCGGTCGGTACGCCGAGGGAGATGCCGCCGCGGCTGGCGATGGAGTCGATTTCGTCCATCGTGGGCTGGAGCAGTTCCTCCAGGGGCAGGAAGTCCTCGGTGGACCGGCGTTCGGTGACCTCGTAGATCTCGGCCTGGGCGCGGTCGACGACCTCGGCGACGTCCTGGCCCTCGGAGCCGGCGTAGCCGAATTGGACGATGCGCGTGCCGGCTTCGACCAGGCGCCGCAGAATCGCCTTCTCCGCGACGATTTCGGCGTAGTAGGAGGCGTTGGCCGCCGTCGGCACGGTTTGGGTCAGGGTGACCAGATACGGCGCGCCGCCGATGCGTTTGAGTTCGCCGCGGCGATCCAGGGTGGCGGCGACGGTGACCGGGTCCGCGGGTTCGCCACGGCCGTAGAGGTCGAGAATCGCGTCGTAGACGGCCTGGTGCGCCGGGCGGTAGAAGTCGCCGGGACGGATGACCTCGACGACGTCGGCGATGGCGTCCTTGCTGAGCAACATGCCGCCCAGAACCGACTGTTCCGCGGCCATATCGTGCGGCGGCTGCCGACCGAAATCCTCGCCGGGCTGATCGTTGTAGTCCGAGTGCCCGCGATCGTCGACGACTGCCACTCGACCGTCCTCTCTCATCGCACCCGGCCTGATCCCACCCGGCTTCGACCCTATTGATGACTTGTTGTACGCCCGGGTACCGACACGTCGGAACATGGCACGCCGGACGTCGGCGCGGCCATCACATGATCGGAAACCCGCTGTAGCTAACGATTTCTCGTAGCGAGAACCGCGGCGTTCCCGGCGCGTGATGACGGCGCCTGGAAGAACCTAAGGGACCGAGTTGGGGATCGCCAAACCGTCCTGTGGAAACAACTGTGGATAAACTGGGCACAGTTCACCCGCTGTTGTGTAGGCCTTGTGCATCAACTGGGGATAACCCGGTATGCGCAGTGGCTATGACCAGGTGGAACCACGTTTTTTCGATTTCCCACATGTGGATCGAAATCCCGTCGGCGTGTCATTCAAGATGAACAGCCGGGCGTGTTGGGTAAACACCGCTCTCTCACGCTATGGCGCAGATCACATTCCAGACGGTCGGTTCGGCTACTTGTCCACAAATCCCCAGGAGCTGGGTAAAAAGTGAGCACGATGCGTCGGCGGCGAGATCCGGTGCCTGCCGTCACCATCTAGCAAATCTTTCGCAACTCTATCGTGTCGGATCCGATTCCGCCCCGAAATGCGACAAGAGCCGTTGACGGGCCTGTCCGGCCCGGGCGAACGCGCGCAGGCGAAGACCATCCCCGCAGTGACTACGGGGATGGTCTTCGAAGAACTGTGATCCACCGTCCGGAGCGAGCACATCGGCGAACCGATGCGGGACCCCGCCGGACGGCGGAGCGGATATCACTCCGCGGCCGCAACCTGCAGATCGAACTTGGCAATCACGTCGGGGTGCAGGTGCACGGTGACGTTGTGCTTGCCGGTGCTCTTGATGTGCGACTTCGGCAGCTCGATGCTGCGCTTGTCGAGCACCGGGCCGCCCGCGGCCTTGACCGCACCGGCGACGTCGGCGGTGGTGACCGAACCGAACAGCTTGCCGGTGCCGGCGGTCTTCACCGCCAGGGACACGCCCTCCAGACCCTCGATCGCGGCCTTGAGCTCCTTGGCGTGGTCCAGGTCGCGCACGCGGCGAGCGTCCTGCGCCCGGCGGATGCCCTCGACCTGCTTCTCGGCACCGCGGGTGGCGACGATCGCCAGGCCGCGCGGCAGCAGGTAGTTACGGCCGTAGCCGTCCTTGACCTCCACGGTGTCGCCGGGCGCACCGAGGTTGTCCACATCAGCAGTCAGAATCAGCTTCATCGTCTGCCTCCCGTTCTCAGCGAGCCGTGGACACGTAGGGCAGCAGCGCAACCTCGCGAGAGTTCTTCACCGCGACGGCGATGTCCCGCTGGTGCTGCACGCAGTTGCCGGTGACGCGGCGGGCGCGGATCTTGCCGCGGTCGCTGACGAACTTGCGCAGCAGCGCCGTGTCCTTGTAGTCGATGACGGCGCCGGTGCCCGAGCCGTCCTTCTTGGCTTTCTTGTCGTCCTTGCAGAACGCGCAAGCCTTCTTCTTCAGCACCTTTTCGCGTGCCGGTGCTTTGGCCATGGGTCTTCACTCCGTTTGCCTGGGAGCCGCATAGCGCGGGCCCCGATATGTGAGCCGTTCAGAACGGCGGTTCGTCGTCCATCTGGCCGCCTCCGAAGGAGCCGGCCGCGGGAGCGCTGCCCCACGGATCGTCGCCGGCGGAACCCTGTCCGCCGCGACTGCCACCGTTGGAGCCGCCTAAGCCCCCACCACTGCCGCCGGAATTGCCGCCGCCGAAACCACCACTGCCGCCACCGCCGCGCGAGGTCTTGTTGACCTTCGCGGTCGCGTAGCGCAGGGAGGGACCGACCTCGTCGACCTCGAGTTCCACGACCGTGCGCTTCTCACCCTCGCGGGTTTCGTAGGAGCGCTGCTTGAGCCGTCCGCTCACGATCACGCGAGCGCCTCGGGTCAGACTCTCGGCGACATTCTCCGCGGCCTCACGCCAAATGTTGCAGCGCAGGAACAGTGCCTCGCCGTCTTTCCATTCGTTGGCGTTGCGGTCGAACACCCGGGGAGTCGAGGCGACGGTGAAATTGGCCACCGCCGCGCCCGCGGGCGTGAATCGAAGTTCCGGATCTGCCGTCAAATTGCCGATGACGGTGATTACGGTGTCGCCTGCCATGGTTCCTCCTGGTCTCCGGTGCGATCAGCTGTGCACTCGCCTGTTGCGCTAGAGCCTAAGGCCAGGCAACGACAAGTGCGGTTTGCTTTCCGGCAGGTATGCCAGGGGTCTTACTTCTTGTCCTGCCGCAGCACCTTGGTGCGCAACACCGACTCGTTCAGGCCCAGCTGACGGTCGAGCTCGCTGACCGTGGCCGGCTCGGCGGTCAGGTCGACGACGGCGTAGATGCCCTCGGCGCGCTTCTCGATTTCGTAGGCCAGCCGGCGGCGGCCCCAGAGGTCGACCTTGTCGATCTTGCCGCCCTGTTGCGAGACCACACTGAGCATCTTGTCCAAGTTCGGACCGACAGTGCGCTCGTCCAGGTTCGGATCGAGGATGACCATCACTTCGTAATGACGCACGGGAACCCATCACCTCCTGTGGACTGTGAACGGCCACGGACTTTCCGTGGCAGGAGGGGTCGTTGCGTCAGCAACCCGACAAGGCTACATGAACGGCCGGTCCGGACCCGAATCCGGGGCACCGGGTGCGAAATGGGTCTCCTTCCCGGGGAATAACGCCGTCCGCGGGGTAGCCCACCTATCGTGGTGCACATGCCGATTCGACCCGCCGATCGTTGGGACCGCGGCGGCGGCGACGGCGTGGCCGCGGAGGTGGCCGCGTGGCCGATGCCGTAGTCCGGGCGCGCGCCACCGGCCGGGTCGCGGCCGCGGCCGCGGTGCTGGCCTGCGCGGTGACGCTGATCTTCGCCTATCTCAACAAGGCCCGCTGCGCGGGCGCGCCGTTCGACGGCGACGGGCGCAGTCTGATCTTCGACCGCATCAAGGATGCCGAGGTCTGCTATTCCGACATCCAGTTCCTCTGGCTCGGCCGCGGCATCGACGAGCATCTGTTTCCGTACGTCGGCGGCGGCATCACCCCCGACGGCACGCTGACCGGTGGCGCCGTGGAATATCCGGTGCTCAGCGGACTGCTGATGTGGCTCGGCGCGGCCGGGGTGCACGACGACGCCGGCTTCCTGCTGCACTCGGCCCTGCTGCTGGCGCCGTTCGCCCTGCTGACCGCCTGGATGCTGGGCCGGATGTCGGGAGCCGTCGCGCTGCTGTGGTCGGTGGGCCCGCCGCTGGTGCTCTACGCCTTCCACAACTGGGAACTCCCGGTGGTGTGCACGGCCGTCGGCGCGGTCTACGTGATGACGACGCTGACTCGATATTCGTTGCGCACCAGGGGAATTGTCGCGGCGGTCCTGCTGGGCATCGGGTTCTGCCTGAAGTTGTATCCAGGGATCTTCGTGCTGCCGCTGATGCTTCACATATTTCTCGGCGAGCCGGACCCCGGCGAGCCGCGGCCGGATACCCACCGCCGCGGCTACGACCCGGGCGGTGCGCTCGCGGCCGCGGGTGCGGCGATCGCGACGGTGGTGGCGATCAACCTGCCCTTCGCGCTGCTCGGCTACGACGGCTGGCGGTCCTCGTTCATTTTTCAGCAGATGCGCCAGGCCGACATCACCACCAACTCCGTCTGGTACTGGGGACTGCGGCCGATGTTCGCGCAGGGGCAGAGCGGGGAGGCGTCGTTCCAGGACGTCGTGGCGACGGCCTCGCCGATCCTGGTGGTCGTCTCGTTTGCGCTGGCTATCTGGTTGGGGTGGAAGCGTTTTCCCGCCCTCGGCTACTACCCGTGGGTGGGCGTGAGCGCGGCGATGCTGTGTGGATTCCTGCTGTTCCACAAGGTGCACTCACCGCAGTACACGCTGTGGATACTGCCGTTCTTCGTCCTGCTCGAGGTGCCGTGGGCGGCGATCGGCGCCTATCTGCTGGCCGATCTGGCGCTCGGCATCGGGGTCTTCCGCTACTTCCATGCCCTGGGCAGCGGGACGGGTGCGGACTTCTACGAGAAACTCGTGCAGTTCGGGGTGTGGGGACGCGCGATACTGCTGGTGTTCTTCTTCTTCGCGTTCGTCCGCGCCCGCCCGCGCGGATATCGGCCGATGGTGTCGCCGGTGGCGCGCGAACTCGTTCCCGCGCGGTGACTTACGGCTTGCCGCGGCGAGCGCGGAACGACGCGCTCTTGGCGCGGTTGCCGCACAGCGTCATATCGCACCAGCGTCGCGAACCCGCGCGGGAGGTGTCGAGGTAGAGGCGTGTGCAGGTGTCGCGGCCGCATTGTTTGATCCGATCGCGATCGGGTCCGCCGAGAAGTTCGATCGCCTCGGTCGCGATCCGGGCGAGGGCGTGATCGCAATCGCCGCGCCGGGTCACGCCGGTGTCGGCACGCAGGGCGATCGAGGGTTTCGGCCCGTCGGCGATCCGATTCACCAGCACGCGGTCGGCATCGCGCCACGGCTCGCCGACGCTCGTGGCCAGGGCCAGGCGGTACACCGCTTCGCGCAGTTCGACCGCCCGCGCGAGTGCGGCCGCGTCGCACTGTGCCGCGGAGTCCAGTAGTCCGGCCGCGATCAGCCATTCGTCGAGTGCGGCGGGAGCCGTCAGCAGATCGATGAAACCGGCGTTGCGCTCCTGGACCGTGCCGGCGAAATCCAGGGCCAGGTTGCCGCTGACGAAGGTGAACACCTCCCCATAGTAACCCCCTTGACAGGTTAGTTGCCCCGATGTCAGGGTTGATAACCAGTTGAAGCGGTTACTTGGGAGGCGTCGTGCGGAACCGACTGATGGAGACGGCCGCGCCCGCGGCCTTCGTCGTGATGTGGAGCAGCGCGTTCATCGCCGGCATCATCGGCGTCGGCGCGGCGCCGCCGATGGTGGTGCTGTTCGCACGCTTCGCCTTCGCCGGGGTGGCCTTGGCCGCGTATGCCGTTGCCGTGCGGGCGACATGGCCGCGTGGCCGGGAACTACTGCATGTCGCCGTCGCCGGCTTGCTCATGCAAATGGTGCAGTTCGGGGCCTTCTACACGGCCATGGCCGATCATGTGTCCGCGGCGGTGATCTCCCTGGTACAGGGATTGAATCCGGTGGTGATCGCACTGTTCGCCGGGACCGTGCTCGGGGAGTCGGTCACCGTGCGGCAATGGATCGGATTCGGTGTCGGCGGCATCGGGGTCGGACTGGCCGTCTTCGATCAATCCCATTTCTCCGCAACGGGTGTGGTGCTGTGTGTGCTCGGTCTGCTGGGCCTGAGTCTCGGCACGGTCTATCAGAAGCGTTTCGTGCCGCAGGTCGACCCTCGCACCAATACCGCTGTGCACGTTCTGGTCAGCGCGCCGGTGGCCGGAATCTTCATGCTCGCGAGCGGCAGTACCCAAATCGCCGATCCCCTTCGGTTCGCCGGCTCGCTGGTGTGGATGGTGGCGATCAACGCCGTCGCGTGCTTCCTGTTGCTGAACGCCATGCTGCGGCGCTGGGACGCCACCCGTGTCGGCAAGCTGTTCTTCGTCACCCCGCTGGTCACGGCGGTGCTGGCCTGGCTGCTGATCGCACAACCGTTGCGCCCGTCGACGATTGCGGGCCTCGGCGTCGGCCTGATCGGTATGGTGCTGGCCTCGCTGCGGTCCGGAACCCGGCGGGATGCCGCGCCGGCCGGGGAGCCGACATCGCCGGTACCCGGCGGTGTCCGGGAGCATCGGGCGGGCGTGGCCGCCTGACGTGCGGGCGCGCCCGACCGGGCGTTACTGCGGCTCGCCCCGCGCCGCGCTGATCACGCCGTCGAGCACGTCCCTGGTGCGGACCAAATCCTTGATGCACGCCTCGATGCGCTTGCGTTCGGCGGCAAGGGTTTCCGTGAGCCACGGTGTCGCGGTCGCCGCGGGCGTGCCGTCGGTGTCGTTGATGCACGGGAGCAGTTCGGCGATGGTGCGGCTGTGCAGTCCCGCGGCGAACATCTCCTGAATGCGAACGACACGGTCCACTGCCTGCTCACGGTATTCGCGCTGACCGCCGGAGGTCCGGGTCGAGGCGAGCAGGCCCTGGCTCTCGTAGTACCGCAACGACCGCACGCTGACGCCCGTGCGTCGTGCCAGTTCACCGATGCGCACCGGTTTCTCCTTGCACCTCACATTGATGTCAGGTTCTACGGTACGCGCATGCTGTTGCTGACCGACTATCACGCACACCACCTGCATCTGCCCAATCGCGTCGTGATGGCGCCGATGACTCGGCTGCGCTCCCGTCCCGACGGTTCACCCACCGCCGATGTGGCGACCTACTACGCCCAGCGGGCGGAGGCCGGACTCATTGTCACCGAGGGCATCTGGCCGCATTCCAGCGGGCAGAGCGAGGCGTGGGTGCCGGGCCTGGCCACCGAGACGCACATCGCCGAATGGCGCCGGGTCACCGACGCCCTCCACGGCGCGGGCGGCCGGATCTTCGCCCAGCTCATGCACGGTGGCCGGTGGGGCCATCCGCTCGCCCGGATCGACGGCACCCTGCCGGCCGGTCCGTCCGCGGTGCCGGCATCCGATCCGGTCCACCTGCTCGACGGCGGGAAGGCTCCGGCGCCGCACCCCCGTGCCATGACCCGCGCCGAGATCGCACAGGCCGTCCAGCATTACGCCGATGCCGCCGCCAACGCGCTCGCCGCCGGATTCGACGGTGTCGAAATCCACGGGGCGAACAGCTATCTCGTTCATCAGTTCCTGGCCGACAACACCAATCTGCGCACCGACGAATACGGCGGCACGATCTCCAATCGCATGCGATTCGCACTCGAGGTCATCGATGCCGCTGCCGCGGTGGCGGGTTCGCATCGAGTCGGGATCCGGCTGTCCCCGGGCAATCCGCAGTTCGGGATGCGCGAGGCAGATCCGGCGCCGCTCTATCGCGCCCTGGTGGGTGAACTCGCAGGGAGAGATCTCGCCTATCTGCACCTCACCGACAACGACGACTATCCGGCGCTCGACGATCTGCGCCCGCGCTGGAACGGCACACTCATCGCCAATGTCGGCGAGAACCGCGCGCCGACCACACCGGCGGCGGCCGAGCGGGTACTCGCCGACGGCCGAGCGGATCTGGTGTCCTTCGGGCGCGCCTTCATCGCCAACCCCGATCTGGTGTCGCGGATTCGGCACGGGCGAGCGCCGGCACCGGTGCGCGAGGATGGTCTCTACGGCCGGGGACCGATCGGATACACGGACTACCCGTCCTGGACCGACCGCGACGAGTGGGTCGCTTGAACGGCGATCACAGCGCCGATGACCGCCCCGTTCGCATGCCGTCGGCTCGCTCATCTCGGGCTTCGTGGCATGCGTTGCGACGGGCATCGGCGTGTTCCATTGTCACAGAACCGCACCCGGTTCGGTGCCGGGGTTCCGGGATTACTGCCAGCGGGCCAGCAACCGGTTCGCCTCGGTGCTCAGTGCGCGTTGCAGGAAAGGCCCGAAACTGACTCGGGCAATACCCAATTCGGCGAACCACGCCCGATCGCCCTGATCCGGCAGACCGATGGCGTTGACGGGCAACGGAAGTTCGGCACAGAGCCGGCGCAGGATCTCCGGATCGCGCTGGCCCACCGGATACAGCACGTCGGCACCCGCGTCGGCCGCCAGCCGCATCCGCTCCAGCACCCGCTCCACGCGATCCGGGGTGTTCTGGTCCTCGCGCAGGAACAGATCGGTGCGGGCGTTGACCACCACGTGCACACCGGCGGCATCGGCCGCCTGCCGCAGTCCGGCAACGAAGTCGGCGTGCTCGCTCGGCTCACGCAGGCGGCCACCCTCGCTGTGCACCGAATCCTCGATGTTGAGGCCGACCGCGCCCGCCTCCAGCAGCCCGTCGATCAGTTGTGCCGGCTTCAGGCCGTAGCCGGATTCGATATCGACCGAGACGGGAATGTCCACGGCCGCGGTGATTTCGCGAACCCGGGCCATCGACTCGGGATAGGTCATCCCCTCCTGATCCGATTTGCCCAGCGAATCCGCCAGCGGATGGCTGCCGACGGTCAGTGCGGCGAAACCGGCCGCCTGCACCAGATTCGCCGACCACGCGTCCCAGACGGTCGGCAGAATCGCCGGGTCGCCGGGGCGGTGCAACTCGAGGAAGGTGGTCGCCTGCTCGCTCAATGCGGTCATGTGTCGATCCTGGCCCATGAGCGGGTGTTCGCGCCAGAGGCCGGATACGGCGCCCTGGGTTGCAGGGCCGACGGCAACCACGGCAGCGCCGGGTCCTGCGCGCGGTCCAGAATTCCGCCCACCGGATCGTCGGCGCCGTCGCTTCGCGCGAGGTCCAGGTCGGGCCGGTAGATCTGGCGGACCACCAACGCGCACAGGCCCACGACCGCGAGGTCGCGGATCAGGACCGCGCTGGTGAACCACTGTTCGGGGACGCCCTTGTCCTCGGTGCCGAGGTAGTAGTACATGCGCGGGAACCACACCAGCGCGTCGATCGTCATCCATGCCAGCAGGATTCGCCGGTGCGGCAGGGCCAGCACCGCCAGCGGCACCAGCCACAGTGAATACTGCGGACTCCACACCTTGTTGGTCAGCAGGAACGCCGCCACCACCAGGAAGGCCAGCTGTGCCACCCGGGGCCGGCGGGCGGCGGTCAGCGCGATGTAGCCGATCACCGCGCAGGCGGCCGCGAACAACACCAGCGACACCGTATTCAGTGCGGTCGGAGTGTCGGAGGAGGCGAGTGGACCGTCGAACCCCTGCCAGCCGGTGAAGGAGGTGACCACGTTGTAGAGCGAATCCGGATCGGCATGGCGTTCACTGTTGAGCCGGAAGAATTCCCACCAGCCCTCGGTGAACGGCACGGCGATGGGCAGATTCACCGCCAGCCAGGCCAGCACCGCCGACAGCACCGTCACCAGCGCCGCGCGCAGCGGGCTGATCCGCGCCCCGGCCAGATAGTCGCGCAGCGCGGCGATCACGTTGTTGCCGTTGCGCCGCAGCTGTTCTCGCAGGCCCGGCAAGCGGTCGCGGCCGTCGACGCGCAGGCACAGCACCACGATCGGGCCCAGCAGCAACAGCGGATACAGCTTGGCCGCACCGCCCAGCCCGAGCAGTATCCCGGCCAGGACCGGTCGCCGCCTGGCCCACGCCAGCAGGCCCGTGGCCGCGAAAGCCGTTGCCAGGGCGTCGAAATTGGTGAATATGTGCACGAGCACCAGCGGTGAGAGGGCCACCAGCGCGGCATCCCAGATGCGGCGGCCCGAGAGCATCGCCGACGCCCACACCGTCACCAGCCAGGCCAGTGCCAGTCCCACGGCGACGACGTTGAAATACACCACCACCGACAGCGCCTTCGGCAACGGCAGCGACATCCAGATGTTGGCGACCTCCATCGCCAGGTACTGGTAGAGGCCCGACAGCACCGGATACTCCATGTACCGGGTCTGCAGCTTGCCGTCGGGACCGACCTCGGTCCACTTCTTCTTGTAGGGGAACGCGCCCTCGTCGAGATGCTCGGCGCCGTAGAGCGGCACCGTGTCCGAGTAGCACATGGCCACGTACTGGCGGCCGTTGTTCCAGTCGAGGGTGAGATGGCCCTCCGAGGTGGTCGTCTGCTGGATGCAGCCGGCCTTACCGGCCCAGCCGAAGGCGAGGAACACCACCGCGAAGGCCAGCAGGATGCGCAGCGGAGTCCAGAAGCGGGCCCTGCCGATCAGGGCGTGGTCGCCGACCGGGCCGCCGATCGTGCTGCTCAACTGCGCGGTCATCGAATCGGTGCGGCTGGGTTTGTCCCGGCGGGCCGCCGACCTCCGATCCGCCGCGAGGGGCGCCGCGGAAACGAAACCGGTGGCGGTCTCGACACCTTCGTCACCGAACGTCGAGGCCGCCACCGGCTGTTGTTCACTCACGCCACCCGAGGCTACCGGTGACTGTTGGTGTACCCGTCTCCTGTCCCGTCGGTACTGTTGCCGACGCCCGCACCCGGACGCTGGGACCGTGAATTGCCGCTGGTGTCACCGGAGTTGGAGGTGCTCGGTGACGTGCCGTCGGCGGGCGCCACCGGTTGCCCCGGCAGCGGCCCCGTGTCCTGCGACTGCGGCTGGTTCTGCTGCGGTTGTGACCGCGGGTTCGGCTGGATGCCCGGCACCGGAATGGTGATGCCCGGCAGGATCTCGACCTGCGACGGCTTCACCACGACCGGCGGCTGATACTCCTGCTGCGTGGTGCTCGGCGCGGTGTAGGGCGCCGAGAAGGACGGCACACCGGCCTGACCGCCGATCGCGGCCGGCTTCGGGAAGTTCTCCTTCGGCGTCCCCTCGAGCGCGCCGTCCATGGTGTCCTTCCAGATATCCGACGGCAGGCCGGAGCCGTACATGATCGAGCCGCCGGGCGTCTTCAGCGCGACACCGTCCGCGGTACCTACCCAGACCGCTGTCGACAGCGACGGGGTGAAGCCGATCATCCACGCGTCCTTGTTCTGACCGGTGTCACCGAGCTGGGTGGTACCGGTCTTGGAGCCGGACAGCCGGCCGCCGGCCAGGCCGTGGTTGCGGGAGGACGCGGCGATCGGTTGCATCGCCGACGAGAGGTTGTCGGCGACTGCTGCGGAGATCCGCTGCTCCCCGGCGACCTGTCCGCGGTCGAGCAGCACCTGACCGTCGGCCGTGACGACCTTCTGCACGAAATGCGGCTTGTGATACACACCCGAGGCCGCGATGGTCGCGTACGCGGAGGCCATATCCAGCGGCCGCACCTGGTACTGACCGAGGATGATGCCGTTGTTGGGTCCGGAACCATCGGGTTCGGTCAGGGTCTGGCCCACACCCGGAATCGTGTCGGGGATGCCCATCCGATGCGCCATCGCCGCGATCTTGGCCGGGCCGTCCGGCATATCGAGTTCCATGCGGTAGAAGCTGGTGTTCAGCGACCGCTTGAGTGCCTCGGCGATGGTGCAGGTGCCGCAGGTTTCGCCTTCGGCGTTGGTGATCTTGATGCCGTTGACGGTCAGATCGGAACTGTCGTACATCGTCGACAGCGGCTTGCCGAGCTCCAGATTCTCGGCCAGGCCGAAGACCTTGAAGGTCGAGCCGGACTGCAACCCGGCATTGGCGAAGTCCCAGCCGGTTGCGTTGTCGCCACCGTAATAGGCGCGCACCGCACCGGATTTCGGATCGACCGAGACGACCGCCGTCCGGACCTCGTCGCGTTCACCCTGCATGTTCTTGTGCACGGAATCGATCGCCGCCTGCTGGGCCTTCTGATCGATCGTCGTGGTGATCTGCAGACCCTCGGTGTTCAGCTGGGTATCGCTGATGCCGGCCTCGGACAGCTCGCTGAGCACCTGCCGCTTGATCAAGCCGTTGGGGCCCGCGGTCTTGTTCTCGCTGTCGTCCTTGGCGCTGGACGGCAGAACCTTGGGATACACCATCTTGGCGCGTTCGGCGGCGGGTACGGAACCGGCCTTGACCATGCCGTCGAGGACGTAGTTCCAGCGCTGTTCGGCGCCCTTCGGGTTGTTCTCCGGGTCCAGGCCGTACGGCTGGTTGATGGTGGCGGCCAGCATCGCGCCCTCTTCGACCGTCAGCTGTTCGACCGACTTGCCGAAGTAGGCCTTGGCCGCGGCGTCGATGCCGAAGGTGCCGCGACCGAACGGAATCGTGTTCAGATACGCGGTGAGGATGTCGTCCTTGCTCCACTGCCGCGCCATCTTCGCCGAGATCACCAGCTCGCGCATCTTGCGGCTCAGCGAATGCTGATTGCCGACCATCGCGTTCTTGACGTACTGCTGGGTGATCGTCGAACCACCACCGGCGGTGTCCTTGCCCATCAGGTTGTCGCGCGCGGCGCGGGCGAAACCGCTGATGGAGAAGCCCGGGTTGGAGTAGAAGTCCCGGTCCTCGGCCGCGATCACCGCATTGCGCACGTGCGGCGGGATCTGGTCGATGGTGACGTCGGTCCGGTTACCTTCCGGCGGAACGATTCTGCTGATCTGCGTGGTGCCGTCGGAGGCCAGGATCGTGGCGACCTGAGGGGTTTTGAGATCGCCCGGCTGGGGTATCGAGACCGTCGTGTACGCGATCAGGAAGACCGCGCTCGGCACCACGATGGCCAATGCCACCAGGACATAGATCACTCGGCGCACGATGCGCCACGGGGATTTCTTCTTGGTCTTCGGGCCCCTGCCCGCCGATCCACCCGGACCGTCACCGCCGCCGTTGCCCTTGCGCGGCGGCGGACCCGACGGGGGCGTACCGCCGGCAACCGCGCGGCGTCCGCCGGTGCCCGGACCGGATCCGGGACGCGTCCCGGCGCCACCGGGAGCCGACCGGTTGGCCGCGGTCGAGCGCGGGCCGCGCTGCGCCATCGCCTCACCGAGGGTTCCGGCCGCGATCTTCTGGGTGGCCTGAGGTTTCTGCTCGCCCGGTTTGGCGATCTTCTGCGTTGCCCCCGCCCCCGGACGCGGTGCCGGGTTCGCGGGACGGCGCGGCGGGCCACCGGCCGAATTCGGCTGACCGCCGCGCACCGTGGGCTGCCCGCCCGTGCGTGGCGGGCCACCGGCCGGGCCGCGCATCGGCGGCGTGCGGTCACCGCCGGGCGGCGGGCCGGGGCGTCGCGGTGGGCCACCGGCCGGATTCGGCGGTCCGCCCGGCTGGCCGCCGCGGGGACCGCCCGGTCCCGGGGGCGGTGCCTGGCGACGCGGCGGTAGCGGCCGGGCGCCGGGCGGGTTGCCGCCTGCCGGACGCGGTGGTTGACCACCGGGTCCGGATTGCGGGCCGCGCGGGGGCCGACCGCCGTTCGGTCCATCGTCGTAAGGCGAAGTCACAGCCTGGATCTCCATAACTCGATACGGTCCGGATAGCTCGGTGCGGGCGTGCGCGGCCGTCGTCGGCCGGTATGGGAACCGCTCCACATATCAGTCGAGTGTGCCCGTCATTCGGCGGCAGTCCGACGAGCGCCGCCACCACGACGGCGCCGCGGTGCCGGGGTGTGCCCCAGCACATACGACTGCACCAGATGATTCCAACTACAGGTCCGGCACACCTCGACCACGTGCACCGAGAACTCTTCCCGAGTCTCGGCCAGCCGCACCAGTTCCTCGGGGGTTCGGGCCGAACCCGCGATCGGTCCCAATCCGTCGCCGTAGACCCACGAAACGAGCGTGAGCTGCTCTTTTCGGCAGATCGGACAGGTGACCTCGCTCCCCCGCCCGTGGAATTTCGCCGCACGCAGCAGGTACGGATTCGCATCACATACCTCGGCGACGTCCACACGGCCCGCATAGACATCGGCCAGCAGCGACCTGCGCCGGAGCGCATAGTCGACCACCTGCCGCTGAATTCGCACGGGTCCCAGAGTACTTGCGTCGGCGGGGGCACGGCATGCCACCGAGAGAAGCCACACGTTCCTTTCCACTCACTATATCGGTCCGATATAGTTTGTAATCGCATCCATCGGTTAGGTCTGTTCAATACAGTCAGGAGGTGAGGCCCGTGCTCGAACTCGCGATTCTCGGGCTGCTCCTGGAGTCACCCATGCACGGCTACGAGCTGCGCAAACGGTTGACGGGCCTGTTGGGACCGTTCCGGGCCTTCTCCTACGGGTCGCTGTACCCGACGCTGCGGCGCATGCAGACCGACGGTCTGATCGCCGAGGAGAGTCCGGCCGGCGCGGTCACCCGCCGGGCCCGCCGGGTCTACCAACTGACCGAATCGGGTCGAGAGCGGTTCGGTGAACTGCTCGCCGATACCGGCCCGCAGAACTACACCGATGACGGCTTCGGCGTTCATCTCGCCTTCTTCAGCCGCACCCCCGCCGAGGCGCGGATGCGGATCCTCGAGGGCAGACGACGGCAGGTCGAGGAGCGCCGAGAAGGACTGCGGGAGGCGATCAAACGCGCCAGCGGAACACTGGATCGCTACACCCGCCAGCTCCATCAACTCGGTCTCGAATCAAGCGAGCGCGAAGTGCGCTGGCTCAACGAGTTGATTGCAGCGGAGCAATCAATGAAGGCGGCACCACAGAAAGAGGGAAATGTCGGCCATGAGTGATGTCAACCCGGCTGCCAATGAGATTCGCGTGGCCATCGTCGGCGTGGGCAACTGCGCCTCCTCGCTGGTCCAGGGCGTGCAGTACTACAAGGACGCAGACGAGAACTCGACTGTGCCCGGCCTCATGCACGTCAAGTTCGGCCAGTACCACGTGCGCGATGTGAAGTTCGTCGCCGCATTCGACGTCGACGCGAAGAAGGTCGGATTCGACCTGTCCGATGCGATCTTCGCCAGCGAGAACAACACCATCAAGATCTCCGACGTGCCGCCGACCGGCGTCACCGTCCAGCGGGGCCCGACCCTCGACGGCATCGGCAAGTACTACGCGCAGACCATCGAACTCTCCGAGGCCGAGCCGGTCGACGTCGTGCAGACGCTGAAGGATGCCAAGGTCGACGTGCTGGTTTCGTACCTGCCCGTCGGTTCGGAAGATGCCGACAAGTTCTACGCGCAGTGTGCCATCGACGCCAACGTCGCATTCGTGAACGCGCTGCCCGTCTTCATCGCCTCCGACCCGGCCTGGGCGCAGAAATTCGTCGACGCCGGCGTGCCGATCGTCGGTGACGACATCAAGTCTCAGGTCGGCGCGACCATCACCCACCGCGTGATGGCCAAGCTGTTCGAGGACCGCGGCGTGCAGCTGGACCGCACCATGCAGCTCAACGTCGGCGGCAACATGGACTTCAAGAACATGCTCGAGCGCGAGCGCCTGGAGTCCAAGAAGATCTCCAAGACCCAGGCGGTCACCAGCAACCTGAAGAAGGAGCTGGGCGCCAACGACGTGCATATCGGCCCGTCCGACCACGTCGGCTGGCTCGACGACCGCAAGTGGGCCTACGTGCGCCTCGAGGGCCGCGCCTTCGGTGACGTGCCGCTGAACCTGGAGTACAAGCTCGAGGTGTGGGACTCGCCGAACTCGGCTGGCATCATCATCGACGCCGTGCGCGCCGCCAAGATCGCCAAGGACCGCGGCATCGGCGGACCCGTCATCCCGGCCTCGGCCTACCTGATGAAGTCCCCGCCGAAGCAGCTCGCCGACGACATCGCGCGCACCCAGCTGGAAGCGTTCATCATCGGCGCTGAATAGTTCGGCCTCGCTTCGCTCGGCGGGTTCCCGGCCCCTAGGGCTCGCCGATGCGGCGCCGTGGCTTGCTCCTTCGTCGCTTGCGCCACGGCACCGCATCGGCGAGCCGGCCGCGAACGGGGCCTCCTCGAGGTCGGCCCGTGCGGGGTTGCGTCAGGCGCGAATGTCGCTGTGAATATCAGGCTTCGAAATCAGGCTGGGCCCCTGCGGAATCGCGGGGGCCCAGCCTGATTCGTTGCTTTTCGTTCGGCGGTCAGTCGAGCGACACGTACACCTCGACCGAGGTGGGGCCGGTGTAGCGTTCGATCTCCGCGGTGTGGGAGCGGGTGATCGTGCCGGCGCTTTCGGCCTTGGCGACCTTGGCCCAGGCGGTGCGGAGCAGATCGTAGGGCTTGTCGGAGACGACGAATTTGGCATAGCGGCCTGCGGGAATGCGGGTGATCACGTCGCCGGTGTCGAGTTCGTCGAGTCCGCCGAGTTCGTAGCCGAGGACCGCGACGGCGTGGTCGTCCTGGCCGATGTAGGCCGCGACGCGCGGGACGTTCTTCTCCCGCGACAGATAGCGGTCCCAGGTGAAGTTCACCAGATCCAGATCTCGTGCGGTCACCTCGCGCCCGGCCAGCGGGACGGTGAGTCCCCCGACGAGGCTCGGTTCCAGGGTGACGATTTCGAAGTCCACGAGTCCCTACCTGTTCTCGCCGGAATCGGCTTGGGCCACACCGTTGTTCAACGCGTCGGTCAGCGGATCGCTCTGCAGGGCGACGAACACCTCGACCGTGCGCGCCTCCGGATAGTGCTCGAAATCGCCGGTGTAGGCCCGCACCAGCGCGCCGGCCGCTTCCAGATCCCAGACCGCGCGCCAGATCGAGACGATGGTGTCGCCCAGGTTGTCGCCGGTGCGCAGGAAGCGCGCGAACTTCGCCGCGGGGACGCGGGCCAGCACATCACCGGGCTGCAGATCGTCGAGGCTCTCGCACCGGTAGCCGACGATATGGGTCAGATAGGAACCGATCTCGGGCGCGTGGTCGACATATGCGGTCGCCGGCGGGCCGGGTAACCGGCGCGCCAGAGTTCGCTTCCACGCCTCTTCCACCTTCTGCCGGCGCGGTCCCTCGACCGCCAGCGCCGGGCTGCGTAGCACCGTGCCCGCCACCAGTGTCTCGTGGCGCTCCACCACTTCGAAATCCACCCGTGTCGCCCCTAATGTCTCGTGTTCAACCCCGTTCCACCCTATCGGCGTGTGCTGGATGATGGCCGGATTACTCCAATTCGTTTCATCACAGCGTGCCGGATCGGACCGTCATCCCGGAACCGGGACGGTCAGCCCCGGAAAGATCTCCACCTGCCGCGGCGGCGGGGGTGGTGGCGGTGGCGGCGGAGCGGGCGGAATGACGATCACCGGCGGCGGCTGCTGCTCCGACTGCGACGGCGGTTGCAGGACGTCGAACGGCGCGTTCCCGGTCGGCT
Source organism: Nocardia sp. 852002-51101_SCH5132738 (assembly GCF_001665695.1). Lineage (NCBI taxonomy): Bacteria > Bacillati > Actinomycetota > Actinomycetes > Mycobacteriales > Nocardiaceae > Nocardia > Nocardia sp. 852002-51101_SCH5132738. The sequence goes on from NZ_LZML01000160.1 coordinate 22,833, forward strand.
GCGGCGCCGCGGTCTGGGGCTCCGGCTCCGTGAACGGCCCCGCCGAATTCGGTGGCGGGGGCGCCGCGAACGGCCCGGCCGCCGCGCTCGGATCGGGATTGGCGAACTGCTCGACCGGAGTGCCGGCGAGCGCGCCGTCCATGGTGCGCTTCCAGATGTCGGACGGCAGCCCGGAGCCGTAGATCAGGCCGCCGCCCGCCGTCCGGATCGGCTCCGGCTGATCGGTACCCACCCAGACCGCGGTGGACAGCGACGGGGTGAAACCGATCATCCAGGCGTCCTTGTTCTCGCCGGTGTCTCCGAGCTGCGTCGTCCCGGTCTTGGCCGCCGACGGACGCCCGGCCAGCGTGTGGCCGTTCGAATACGCCGGGATGGGCTGCATCGCCTTGGTGGCCGTATCGGTGATCCCGCGCGGGAAGCGCTGCTGCGGCGGCGGCAGCTGCCCGCCCCCGGGCGCCCCGCGATCGAGCAGTACCCGGCCGTCACCGGCCACCACTCGCTGCACGAAGTACGGCTGGTGATAGCTGCCCGACGCCGCGATGGTGGCATAGGCCGACGCCATATCGATGGGCCGCACCGAGTACACGCCGAGGACGACCGTCGGCGCCGGCTGCCCGTCGGGTTCCGACAGTGAGGTGCCCGGTACGCCCGGGATCTGCTGGGGGATACCGGCTTGGTGGGCGGCATCGGCCACCGCCCGGGGCCCGATGGCTTGGGTGAGCCGGATGAAACTGGTGTTCAGCGAACGCTTGTAGGCCTCGGCGAGACTGCAGGTTCCGCAGGATTCACCCTCGACGTTGGTCACCCTCACCCCGTTGACAACGACCGGCGAACTGTCCAGCTGGGACGTCAGCGTGAAGCCCTGCTGCAGCGCCGCCAGCACGGCGAAGGTCTTGAAGGAGGACCCGGTCTGCAGGGTAGCCTGGGCGAAGTCGTAGCCGACTCCGTCCTCGCCGCCGTAGTAGGCCCGGATCGCACCCGAACGCGGATCGATCGACACCACCGCACTGCGCAGCTGCGGCGGCTGGCCGTCGAGGGTGCGGTGCACCGCGTCCAGCGCGGCCTCCTGCGCTTTGGCGTCGATGGTCGTCGTGATCTGCAGCGCACCGGTGTTGATCTCTTGATCGCTGATCCCCGCCGCGCGCAACTCCTTCAGCACTTGGGTGCGGATCAGCCCGGCGGGGCCGCGGGCGGCGTCGTCGTCGGGTTTGGGTGCGGGCGCGATCGTCGGGAATTGCACCTTGTCGCGTTCGCCGAGTGTCAGCACGCCCATCCCGACCATGCCGTCGAGCACGTAGTTCCACCGGGCTTTCAGCTGGTCGAGGTGCGTCTCGGGGTCCAGGATCGACGGCGTGCGCACCACCGCCGCCAGCACCGCGCCCTCGGCCAGGGTCAGCTGCGAGACCGGTTTGTCGAAGTAGGCGCGCGCGGCCGCCGCGATCCCGTAGGCATCCCGGCCGTAGTAGATGGTGTTGAGGTACGCGGCGAGAATGTCGTCCTTACTCCACTGCCGCGCCATCTTCGCCGAGATCACCAGCTCCCGCATCTTGCGCGACAGGGTGCGCTCCGAGCTGAGGAAGGCGTTCTTGACGTACTGCTGGGTGATGGTCGATCCACCGCCCGCGTCGTCGCGGCCGAGCAGATTGTCGCGCGCCGCGCGCAGGAAGGCCGGCGCCGAGAATCCGGGATTGCGGTAGAAGTCGCGATCCTCGGCCGAAAGCATGGCGTCGCGCATGGTCTGCGGCACCTCCGACAGCGGCACCGGCGTGCGATTGCCTTCGGGGGGAACGATTTTCGCCAGGACGGTCGTTCCGTCGGCGGCGGTGACGGTGGCGATCTGATTGGTCTGCACCGCACTCGGATCGGGTATCTCGGCGCTCCAGTACGCGAGAACCAACAGCAACGACGGAATCGCGACGAAGATCAGGAACAGGGCCAGCAGCAGACGCCGAATCCGCTGACCGCGTGTGCGCGGCGGGCGTTCGCGGGCGCCGGCCGGTTTCTCGCGGCGGCGGGGACGCCCGCTGTTCGGCCGGGACACACCGTCGAGTTGCTTCCACCCGGCAATCGAGGCATAAGGCGCCGTTTCCGGGCGGCCGCGCCGCGGTTTGCGGGTCGAGCTCACGATCATCTCCTCCCGGAGCGTCGGCGAACCAGCGAGAAACAACGATCCCGTCCAGCCTACGGGGCCGGTCGGTGGTCAACCAGAACAGCTAATACCCAGTAAATCGTGATCCCGCTCGAAAACCGGTCACGACCGGCCGACGGCGCATCGGTGTGAGCCGAATAACCACGTCGGCAACCGCACTCGCCGCCATGAAGCAGAGGCAGAACGCAACGTATTTCCGACACCGTGTCGACCGCCCGGTTGCCGGGACCGAAACGGATGAATTAGACATCCGACATGCATTTTGTGAAGTGAGGCACCAGCGGTCGTTCCGAATGGTAGCTCGACAAACTGCCTGGTAGCTTCCGTTTTGCTCACGTGCAACGTCGCGCATCGCATTCGACCTCTCACTCGCCGAACGTCTTTCTCCCCGCCGTCCGTGTGCCTCTGCCCCTGGCAAGAGGCGGGAATCGTCATATCCGTCCACCGCCGATCGCGCGGGTCGTCGTCGACCCCGAAATCGGTGGCGGCACTGATGGAGCCTTCATGACACGCACCATCGCGATGCCTCCGAATCGCGTACTCGACATACCCGACGACGTCGTCCGGAGCCGTGGCCTGCTGACGGGTTACTTCGCCGGCCTCGGCGTCGTGATGGCCGTCTGGGGAACACGGATCCCCGCGGTCCAGGAATCCGCCGGACTCGGCACGGCCGGGCTGGCCGGGGTCCTGCTCGCCGCCGCGGTCGGCATGGTCGCCGGCCTCCAGGTCGGCGGTCGCCTCGCCCGGCCTGCTCGGTTGCCCCAGCTGTTGACCGTCGGCGGGGTCGGTCTGGCCCTGAGTCTCGCCCTGGTCGGCAGCTGCCGGATGCCGATCGCGCTCGCCGCCGCGGCGCTGTGCTTCGGCGCCGCGCACGGGGTACTGGACGTCGCGGCGAATGCCGCCGCGGTGCGCTGCCAGAACGCCTACGGCCGGCCGATCATGTCCGGCCTGCACGCGGCCTACAGCCTCGGCGCGCTGGGCGGAGCGGTGATGGCCGTTGTCGCCGCGCATATTTCGCACACCTACGTCTTCGGCATCACCGCGGCCGCGGTCGTCCTCGCGACGATCGCCGCGGCGCCCGCCACGCGCTGTGTCGGCTCGCCGCTTGCCGACCCGGGGGTGGTGGTGGGTGAGCGTGCGCCCCGACTGTCCCGGTCTCGGATCTGGCTGCTGGGCGCACTGGCCGCGGCATGTCTGCTCGGCGAGGGCGCGGCGGCCGACTGGTCGGCGGTCCACCTGACCGGCCTGCACGCCTCGGCCGCGGTCGGTGCCGCCGCATACGCCGCGTACAGCGCCGCGATGGCGGCCGGACGCCTCGTCGGCGATCGGCTCACCGCCCGCTTCGGAGCGCCGAAAGTTGTTCGGGCAGGCGCGATTCTGGCGTCGGCCGGACTTCTCACCGGTGTGTCGGTGAACGATGTGCCGTTCGCGTTGGCCGGCTGGGCCGTCTTCGGCCTCGGCCTGGCCGTCACGATTCCTTCCCTGTTCAGCACGGCCGCGGCACGGGAGGTCCGCGCGCCGTCGCCGCCGTGGCCGTCGCCGGATATCTCGGACTACTCGCGGGACCGGCCCTCATCGGGGCCGTGGCCACCGTCACGACCCTGCCCGTCGCCCTCGTGCTGCCCGCCCTGCTCGCCGCGGGCGTGGCCGCTCTGTCTCATCGAGCATTGGAGAACCAGTGGTAAGCGCTCTGTCTCACTCGTCCACCGACCTCGACGCGGTCATCTTCGACTACAACGGCGTCATCGGCCTGCAGCCGACCACTCCCATGTGGAGCGGTCTCGCCGAACTCGCCGGATGGCGCACCGAAGACCTCACTCATTTCCAGACCGCCTTCTGGAGCGCTCGCGAACCCTACGATTCCGGCGAGTTCGACGACACGGACTTCTGGACCGCGGTGCTCGGCCGCCGGCCCGCACCGGCATTGCTCACCCGCTTACGTGCCGTCGACACCGCGTTGTGGACAAGGACCGACCACCGCGTCGTCGGCCTCCTGCACCGGGCCCGCCAGGCGGATCTGCCGATGGTCTTGCTGTCCAACGCGCCCCACCCGGTCGGCGACGCGCTCGACGCCTCCGACTGGCGCGGCCTGATGACCGACGCCCTCTACTCGGCCCGGCTCGGCATGAACAAACCGCACCTCGACACCTACCGAAATGCCCTGGCCGCCACCGGAGTCGGAGATCCGGGTCGTGTGATGTTCATCGACGACCGGCCCGACAACTGCGAAGCGGCGGCACGACTCGGCCTGCGAACCCTCCACTACGCCGGCTCACCCGCCGATATCGAAAGGCAGCTCGGGACGAAATCGGTCGCCGCCTGCCCTAGCTCTTGACGCCGCCCGCGGTGAGGCCGGAGATGATGCGGCGCTGGAACAGCAACACCATGATCACCAGCGGCACGGTGACGATGATGCCCGCCGCCATGATCGCCGCATACGGCTGCACCAGCGGATCGTTACCGGAGAACCGCGCGATCGCGACCGTCACGGGTTCGGTCCGGTCGACCGAGAGCAGACTGGCCAGCAGGTACTCGTTCACCGCGGCGATGAACGCCAGGATCGCCGTGGTGAACACCGCGGGCGCGGCCAGCGGCAGCATCACCAGCCGGAACGCCTGGAACCGGCTCGCGCCGTCGATCCGGGCCGCTTCCTCGAGCTCCCAGGGCAGCTCGGCGAAGAACGAGGCCAGGACGTAGACCGTCATCGGCAGCACGAACGAGATGTTCGGGATGATCATCGCCTGGTAGTGCCCGATCCAGCCGATGTTGGTGAACAGCTGGAACAGCGGCGTCACCAGGACGACCACCGGGAACATCGAGGCGCTCAGGATCAAGCCGGCGACTAGGGTCTTACCGCGAAAGGCCATGCGCGCCAAGGCGTAGGCGGCCATCATGCCGATCAGCAGTGCGATCACGGTGGTGGCCGCGCCGATGACGACGCTGTTGGTCAGCGCCCGGCCGAAGTCGTTGCCGCGGCTGGTGTCGAACGCGTTGCGGAAGTTCTCGAAGGTCAGGTGGGTGGGCCACGGGGTGTTGTCGAAGGTGTAGTCCGGATCGCGGAAGGCGGTCACCGCCATCCAGTAGAACGGGGCCAGGCCCCAGATCAGCACGATCAGCGCACCGACGTACACCCGCGCGGACCGCCACGGTTTGCGCCCAGAGGTAGCAGTGGTCATCAGTGTGCCTTCCGCTGTTCTTCCTGCGTCGCCACCGCATTGGCGCCCAGTATCTTCACCAGCACGAATGCCACCGCGAAAATCATCAGGAAGGTGAGCACCGACAGCGCGGCCGCGCTGTTGGAGCCCTGCCGCACCTGATCGACCACGAGGATCGAAATGGTCCGGGTCGCCGGGTTGCCCTGCATCATGATGGCCGGCAGGTCGTAGAGGCGCAGCGCGTCCATGGTCCGGAACAGCACCGCGACCAGCAGTGCGGGCTTCAGCAGCGGCAGCGTGATGTGGGTGAAGCGCTGCCATGCCGAGGCGCCGTCGACCTTGGCCGCCTCGTACACGTCGTTCGGGATCACCTGCAGTCCGGCGAGAATCAGCAACGCCATGAACGGGGTGGTCTTCCAGACGTCGGCGATGATCACCGCGAATCGCGACCACCACGGATCGGTCTGCCACAGGATGTGCGTGTGCAGCACCCGGTTGACCACGCCGTTGTACTGGAACATGAACTCCCACAACCGGGCTGTCACCGCGGTAGGGATGGCCCAGGGGATCAGCACCGCGGCACGCAGCAGCGCCCGCCCGCGGAAGGTCTTGCCCATCACGGTCGCCATGCCGAGGCCGATGGTCGCCTCGAGCGTCACGGTGATCACCGTGAACAGCAGGGTGATCCCGATGGCCGCCCAGAACTGCGAACCCAGGTTGCCGGTGGGGCACGGCTCGGTTCCGCCGCCGGGCAGGGTGCACTGCTGCAGCAGCCAGTGCGTGTAGTTGCTGAACCCGGCGCTGCCGCCCTCGACGAACATGCCGGTGGCGGGGTCGAGCCCGGCGTCCTTCTGGAACGACATCCACACCGCGCGCACCACCGGATAGCCGATGACGACCGCGAGCGCCACCAGCACCGGTGCGACGAACAACCACGCGCGGCCCGACCCCTGCGGGAGCCGTAAGCCCCGGGAGTTACTGTCGCGCTTCGGTTTCGGGCTCACCGGCAAATCGTCGGGTGGCGCGAGATCGGTGGCACCCGAAGGACTCGACACGTTCAACTCTCCTACGGGGCAGACTGCGGACAGGGTCAGGAGCCGGCGGCTTCGATGCCCTTCTGCATGCCGATGATCGCGTCATCGACTGATTTCTTACCGGTCAACGCAGCATATGCGTTGTCCTGGATGGCCTTCGACACCGCCGGGTAGAAGGGGGTCACCGGGCGCGGCACGGCGCTGGCGATCGAATCCTTCAGCGCGGGCAGATACGGGAACTTCGCGATCAGCGCCGGATCGTCGTACATCGACGACCGCACCGACGGGAACGCGCCCTCGGCGACGATGCGCTGGGCATCCTCGCTGATCAGGAAGCGCAGGAAGTCCAGCGCGGTGGCCTTGTTCTTGGAGTAGGCGCTGATGGCGGCGTTGTAACCACCGAGCGTGGAGGCGCCGATGCCGTCCTTACCGGGCAGTGGGGAGACGCCGAAATTGCCCTTCACCGCGGAGGAGTCGGCCTGGGCCACACCGTAGAAGTTGGGCCAGGTGCGCAGGAACAGCAGCTTGCCCGAGGCGAAGGCGTTCTGGCTCTCCGGCTCCTTGAAGGAGATGGCCTCCTTGGGGATGTCGCCGTTCTTGTAGGCGTCGGTGAGCACCTGCAGGCCGGCGCGCGACTGCGGGGAGTTCACGGTCGCGGTCTTGCCGTCCGGGCCGACGAACGAGCCGCCGTAGGCGTTGATCACCTCGGCCGCGTTCACGGTCAGACCTTCGTAGGGTGCGAACTGCCCTGCGTAGCAGCCGATTCCGTGATCGCGCGCGATATTGCAGTCGGCCAGCAGTTCCGGCCAGGTCTTCGGCGGATTCGGAACCAGATCCTTGCGGTAGTACAGCAGGCCGCCGTTGGTGTTGCGCGGCGCGGCGTAGAGGGTGCCCTGGTAGGTCGCGCTGGCGACGGTCGGCGAGAGCAGCGTGGAGGTGTCGAGGGCGAAGGAGTCCTTCAGCGGCTGAATCCAGCCCTTGGCCGCGAACTCGGCGGTCCACGGCACGTCCAGCGCCATCACGTCGTAGTCGGACTGTTTGGCCCGCATGTGCTGGGCCAGGTCGTCGTACTGCTGGGAGGCGTCGTTGGACTGCTCTTTGAACGTCACCTGCTCGTTCGGATGGGCGGCGTTCCACCGGTCGATGAGCTGCTTGACCGCACCCGTCTCGGTGGTGTCCTTACCCTCGACGTAGGTGATCGGACCGCGCCCGCCCAGGTTCTGGCCGGTCGGGTTGCTGCCGTCGCCGCTCGAACAGGCGCTCGTCAACCCGGCGGTGAGCAGTGCCACCGACGCGGTGGCCAGTGCGGCGCGGGACACGAGGGACGAGCGTCGTGACGCGGCGCGCGCGCGAGCCTTACGCGCCTTGTTCGAGGACGCCTTGTTCAAAGCCATCGATACTCCAGGGTCGTAACGAACACAGGTGCCAAGCGTGAGCGCCCGCACACTGCGCCGGTTGCACAAGGCAAGATACATTGTTCGGCTGCTGCGTGGGATACGGCGTCCGCCCCCGCCCTTCGTGGTTCCGCGAGCTACCGCCTTCCGCCCCCGCCCGATCGTGTGGGGATGTCGGTGCGTTCTCGTATCCTGGCGCTCGATGTCGACCCAGATGCCCCAGGACAAGTTGCTCACCCGGATCGGTGGGCTGTTGCGTCAGGCCGAGTCGACCGACAACGAGCACGAGGCCGAGGCGTTCATGGCGGCTGCCCAGCGCCTGGCGACCCGTTCGTCGATCGACCTGGCGGTGGCCCGTGCCCATATCGCCGGCCGCGAACGCCGCCCGACACCGATGCAGAAGGTCGTCCCGATCGGCGAGGCGGGGAAGAAAGGGCTGCGCACCTACGTGCAGTTGTTCGTGGCGATCGCCGCGGCCAACGATGTGCGCTGCGATGTGACCCGCACGTCCACGCAGGTGTACGCCTACGGCTTCGACACCGATATCGCGACCTGCGAGGCGCTGTACACGAGCCTGCTGGTGCAGATGGTGCGGGCGTCGGACCACTACATCAAATCCGGCGCCTACAAATCGGCGACCGTGGAGAAGGTCGTGGTGGAGACGCGCTGGGGTCGCAGGGTGCAGCGTCGCATACAGGCCCCTGTCGCAGCGGTGACGGCTCGGCTGAATTTCCAGATGGCGTTCGCCGATCGGATCGGCCGCCGGCTGGCGCAGGTGAAGGCGGATGTGGAGGCCGAGGCGGTGCGCGACGATCCCGGCTCCGCGGAATCGGCCGCGGGCACCGCGCTGGCCCTACGCAACAAGGACCTCGAGCTCACCGATTTCTACTCCCGCACCTCCGACGCCCGCGGCACCTGGCGCGGCCCGCAGGAATCCACGGGGTACTCGCCGGCCGCGCGACGTGCCGGGGATCGTGCCGGCCGAAGCGCACGGCTGGGTCTGTCCCCCGAATTGCCCACCGGGCGAGGGCGTCTCGAAGCGCCCGGAGCATGAGCCGCACGAGAGCGGCGCAGTGCGGCGCCGTCCTGATGTGCCCGGCGCACCGCGAGCCGCAGTTGTGACGCCCCGGGATTCGCAGCGCAGCCGCGTCTACGATGCCGAGGGTCTGGTGCGGCGGATGTTCGAACGAGCCGAGGAATTCGGGGCTCGCACGGTCGACTTGCACGGCTCGCAGCTCACGCTGCCGATCGAGCGGAAGTTCGCCTCGGTCGAGTCGGTCCAGAGCTATGTGGACCGAGTCCTGGCATTGAATTGGGTACGCGCGCAATGGCTTCGGGCCGATACGCCGCTCGCGGTGCGTGCCCGCGCGGGCACCGGCGCGGCGCACTACGAAACCGGCCGCGCCGTCCTGGCCGTACCCCTGCACACCGGCGGAACCGCGTGGGCGCTGCGCGAATTGGTCATACTCCACGAAATCGCCCACCACTTGGAGCCGCCCGGCGCCGACCTCGCCCCGCACGGCCCGGAATTCTGTACGCGCTACCTCGAGCTGGTCGACGGGATCATCGGCCCGGAAGCCGCCCTTCTTCTGCGCGCCACTCTGCACGACTGTGGCGCCCGAGTGGGCTGAACCGATGCCCCGGGCCGTACCGCACGGCCCGGGACACGAGCGCTACTGCCCGGGCGCCTCCGCCCGCACCGTCGGGTCGATGAGGCCGAAGATCTCGCCCTGGGGAGCCTGGACGACGGCGGAGCGGCCGAACGGGGTGTCGTCCGGTCCCATCAGTGCCGTGGCACCGAGTTCGGTTGCGCGGGAGAGCTTTTCGTCCGTCCCGGCGACCTGGAACCAGGTGAGCCAGTAGGGCGGGTTGTCGCCGGGTGCGCTGCCGGCGTCCATGACGCCGCCGGCGACGTCCGCACCGGGCGGGGAGAAGGTGGAATAGACGAAGTTCTCACCGTCGCCGATTTCGTCGAAGGTCCAGCCGAAGACGCGGCGGTAGAACTCCTGTGCGGTGGCGTAGTCGCCGGTGTGCAGTTCGTTCCAGCAGTAGGAGCCGGGTTCGTTGTAGATACCGGCACCGGTGTGGGCCTTGGCCTGCCAGACGCCGAAGATGCCGCCGGTCGGATCGGCGGCCACGCACATGCGGCCCACGTCCATGACGTCGAAGGGCGGGACGAACACGGTGCCCCCGGCCGCGCCGATGGCCTCGGCGACCGCGTCGACATCGTCGGCGGCGAGGTAGGTGGTCCACACCGAGGGCATCGGCGCCTCGCCCATCTTGGGCCCGATTCCGGCGGCCGGTTTACCGTTCAGCATCGCCATCAGATATCCCCCGGCCTCGGGCGGGCTGTCCATGATCTCCCACCCCAGCAAACCGGAGTAGAAGTCGCGGGCAGCCTGCGGATCGTCGACCGAACAGTCGATCCAGCAGGGCGTACCCTGCGGCCACGCAGAATCACGAGTGGGCATTGCGGAACTCCTATCGTGTGTTCGAGCACGTGAGAACTGCCGATGGCACACGATCAGCTAATCACAGACGGGCGGGTGGGAAAACCCTCGTCCCGCACCCGCCGAGGCGTGCGAGGCCGCGATCAATCAAGGAGCCGCAGCACCCGCTCCAGCCGGCTTCGCCACCACGCCGTGCGCTCCGGATCGGGATGGCGGAAGCGTTCCAGCAGTGCGGGATCCGGGTTCGGCGGGGTGCGCGGAACGCTCAGATATCCGTCGACGGGGCGCAGTGACTCCGCGACCACGTCGCCGGCGAACAGGTTGACGGTGCCCAGCCCGCAGGCGTGGTCGAGTTCCGGCAGGGCACCGGCCAGCGCGAGCTGGGCCGACAGTCCGACGCTCGTCTCCAGTGCCGAGGAGATCACGCACGGCAGTCCCGCCGCCTGCGCCACCCGCAGTGCCCGCCGCACTCCGCCGAGCGGTGTGCATTTCAGTACGGCGATATCGGCCGCTCCCGCCACCGCGACCCGCAGCGGATCCTCGGCACGCCGGATGGATTCGTCCGCGGCGATGGGAATGTCGACCCGCCGCCGGACCGCCGCCAGCTCCTCGATCGTCCGGCACGGTTGCTCGGCGTATTCCAAACCCTGTGCGGCACGGTCGATCTGACGCAAGTTGGTGACCGCGGTATCGACATCCCAGACCGCGTTGGCATCGACCCGGACGGCACCGTCGCCACCCAGCGCATCGCGGACGGCCGCGACCCGCTCGATATCCTCGGCGAGCGAGTCGGGATGATCGGCGATCTTGACTTTCGCGGTGCGGCAACCGGATTCGGCGACGATGGCATACGCGCGCTCGGGTCCGACCGCGGGAACGGTGCAATTGACCGGAATGCGATCCCGGACCGGTTCCGGCCAGCCCTCCTCGATCTGCTCGACCGTGGTGGCGAGCCAGTTCGCGGCCTCGCGGTCGTCGTATTCGACGAACGGGCAGAACTCACCCCAGCCGCGCGGTCCTTCGAGCAGCATCCCCTCACGGACGGTGATGCCGCGGAAGCGAGTACGCAGCGGAATCGCGTAAACCAGGGCCGACGCCGGATCCAGATCGCTCACCCGGGCCAGCCTAACCCTGCGAAACGGCGACGGACCGGCGGTCGACCAGTGGTGCTTGCGAGCACCGGTCGAAGGGATTTCCATAAGTAGCCATGGAGTTCCGGCCGGCTCGCCCGCCGCTGCGGCGCGGCGATGCCGTGCTGAGTGCCGCGGTCTATCTGGCCGGTTGCGGTGTGGCGTGGGTGATCTGGCGGTACGGCCTGCCGTACCGGGATATGGCGCGGCAGCGCACTCGGCCGGGGGACAGTCATCTGCCGCTGGCCTACGCCGTGGCGTTCCTGTCCCTGGTCGGTGCGCTGCTGCTGGCCGGGCGGTGGACCCTGCGGGCGTTGCGGGAACGCCGCCCGGCCTGGCCTTACGCGCTGCTCACCCTGCCGCTGCTGGCCGAGGCGTGGCTGCTCGGTTTCGCGGCGGCGCTGGTCGTGGTGTCGGTCTGAGGCTCAGAGCCGCTCGTAGATGGTCGCGTTCGCCAAACCGCCTGCCTCACACATGGTTTGCAGTCCGAAGCGGGCCCCGCGTTCGTGCAGTGCGTGGACCAGCGTGGTCGCCAGCCGCGCACCGGAGGCGCCGAGCGGATGCCCCAGCGCGATCGCGCCGCCGTTGACGTTCACCCGGGACAGATCCGCGCCGGTATCGGCGGCCCAGGCCAGTACCACCGAGGCGAAGGCCTCGTTGACCTCGAACAGGTCGATATCGGCCAACGACAGGCCCGAGCGCTGCAACACCTTCCGAGTCGCCGGGATCACCGCGGTGAGCATCAGCAGCGGATCGTCGCCCGCGACCGCGAAACTGTGCAGCCGGGCCAGTGGCCGCAGGCCCAGTTGCGCCGCCTTCTCACTGGTCATGATCAGCACTGCCGCGCTGCCGTCGTTGATCTGACTCGCATTGGCGGCGGTCACGTTCCAGCCGATCTCGGGGAATCGGGCGGCATAGGCCTCGCTGTAGTAGGCCGGCCGCAGCCCGGCCAGGGTTTCCAGGGTGCTGCCGACGCGAATGCCCTCGTCGGTGCTCAACCCGGCCAACGGCGCCAGTTGTGCCTCGAAGGATCCGTTCTTCGTTGCGGTGGCGGCCTTTTCGTGACTGGCGAGCGAGAATTCGTCCATGGCGATGCGCGAGATGCCCCAGCGCGCCGCGATCAGTTCCGCGCTGATCCCCTGCGGTACCAGCTCGTCCGGATACCGCTCGGTGAAGGCCACGCCGTTGATATCGGTGGCGCCCGCCACGCTCGACCCCATCGGCACCCGGCTCATCGACTCCAGACCGCCGGCGACGACGATGTCGTAGGCCCCGGCCAGCACGCCCTGCGCGGCGAAGTGGATGGCCTGCTGGCTGCTACCGCACTGCCGGTCGACCGTGGTGGCCGGAACGGATTCCGGATATCCGGCCGCGAGCGCGGCCCGGCGGGTGATGTTGACCGACTGCTCGCCGACCTGGGTGACCACACCGCCGATGACGTCGTCGATCAGCACCGGATCGATCCCGCTGCGTCGCACGACCTCGCGCAGGCTGTGGGCGAACAGGTCGACCGGATGCAGTTCGTGCAGCGCTCCGGTGGCTTTGCCCTTGCCGATCGGGGTGCGTACGGCCTCGACGATCACTGCGTCTCTCATGGCGATTCCTCCGGTATCGCGCCGTTGCGACATCTGACTCAGTCGCTCTAAAGCCAGGTTAGGAGCTGGCATTAGTTGTGGCAAGTCAGAGTTGGTATGATCGTCGTCATGCCCGTGAAGTTGGAAGGACCCCTGCGTGATCTGAATTCGTGGAAGCCGGACGGCTGTTCCATCGTGAAGGCGCTGGATATCGTCGGCGCCCGCTCGACGATGCTGATTCTGCGCGAATCCATCTACGGCACCACCCGCTTCGACGGTTTCGCGGCGCGGGTGGGTATCACCGATGCCGCCGCGGCCGCCGCGCTGCGCAAACTGACCGACGCGGGACTGCTGCGCAAACAGCCGTATCGGGAAGAGGGTAAGCGCACCCGCAACGAGTACGTGCTCACCGAGATGGGCCGGGATCTGCTGCCGGCGATCTTCGCGCTGTGGCAGTGGGGGGACAAATATCTGCAGGGCGGAGTGCCGCCGCTGGAGCGGATCGAAGACACCACCGGTGAACCGGTGCGGGTGGAGTTGCGCAGCGCCGGCGGTGACGAGGTCGCGCTCGAGGACATCCGGGTCCGGGTCAACCAGGACTGGCGCCGGGCACGCGTCGGAACCCGGGATGTGACCGCACAGCGATGAGACGATCGGCGCGGGTCTTCGGCGGACCGGTGCGTGGGCTGACGATCGTGCCCTCGAGCACCCGGAAGCGTTCGAGGGCAACGATATTCGAGTCCTAGGTCAGTCGCTTACCGCTGGCCGGGTCGAAGAAATAGGTGTGCTCCGCATCGCTGGTGAGCGTCAGCTTGTCGCCCTTCTGCGGCGGATTGCGCCAGTCGGCGCGGGCGACGATCGTCTGATCTCCGCCGGCCTCGCCCAGGGTGCGGCCGTAGATGTAGGCGTCCGAACCCAGCTCCTCGACCACATCGATCTCCATGGCGATGCCGTCGGAACCGCCGGCCGGATCGAAATGCTCCGGCCGGATGCCGACCACCACGGTCTCGCCCGCGGCGTCGGCCACCGTGCGCGGCAGCGCGATCGAATGTCCGCCGACGGTCACCGAACCGTCCGACACCGGCAGGGTGAACAGGTTCATCGCCGGGGAGCCCATGAAGCCCGCGACGAACAGATTCGCCGGATCCCGATACAGATCCCGGGGTGAGGCGCACTGCTGCAGCAGTCCGTCCTTGAGCACCGCCACCCGGTCGCCCATGGTCATCGCCTCCACCTGGTCGTGGGTGACGTAGACCGTGGTGGTGCCGAGCCGGCGCTGCAACTGGGCGATCTGCGTGCGGGTCTGCACGCGCAGTTTCGCGTCCAGATTCGACAGCGGTTCGTCCATCAGGAATACCTGCGGCTGCCGCACGATCGCGCGTCCCATCGCGACCCGCTGACGCTGACCGCCGGACAGCGCCTTGGGCTTGCGGTCCAGGAAGTCCTCGAGGTCGAGCAGTTTCGCCGCCTCCAGCACGCGCTGCGTGCGCTCGGCCTTACCGACCTTGGCCATCTTCAGTGCGAAACCCATGTTCTCCGCGACCGTCATATGCGGATACAGCGCGTAGTTCTGGAAGACCATCGCAATATCGCGCTGTTTGGGTTCGGCGTCGGTGACATCCTTCTCGCCGATCAGAATGCGGCCGTCGTTGACCTCCTCGAGTCCGGCCAGCATGCGCAGCGAGGTGGATTTGCCGCATCCGGACGGTCCGACCAGTACCAGGAATTCGCCGTCGGCGATCTCGAGATTCAGCTTGTCGACGGCGGGTTTGGTCCCACCCGGGTAGAGCCGGGTGGCGTGGTCGAAGGTGACCGTGGCCATGGTGAATCAATCCCTTCACCGGCAGGAACGTGCCGGACGATCCGAGTAGAGGGGTCGGTGCGCGCCCCACAGTAACCCAGCGGCCCGCGCGGGGTGCAGCGGGCGAGTAGCCTCGTCAAGGGCCGCTGACCGGCCGCGAGAGCAGCTCACGAGACGAAGGAGCATCGGATGACTCGACCGGTTCGCATCGGAGTTCAGCTACAGCCGCAACATGCTCCCGACTACGGGCTGATCCGGGATGCCGTGCGCCGGGCCGAGGATGCGGGCGTGGACATCGTCTTCAACTGGGACCACTTCTACCCGCTCTACGGCGATCCCGACGGCGCTCACTTCGAATGCTGGACCATGCTCGGCGCGATCGCCGAGCAGACCGAACGAGTCGAACTCGGCGCCCTGGTGACCGGCGGCGGATATCGCAATCCCGACCTGCTCGCCGATATGGCCCGCACCGTCGACCACATCTCCGGCGGCCGGCTGATCCTCGGCATCGGCGCCGGCTGGTTCCAGAAGGACTACGACGAGTACGGCTACGAATTCGGCACGCCCGGAACACGTCTGGCGTTGCTCAAGGAATATCTCGCCCGCATCGACGCCCGGCTGCCGAAACTGAATCCGGCGCCGACGCGCCACATTCCGATCCTGATCGGCGGCGGTGGTGAGCGAAAGACGTTGCGACTGGTCGCCGAATACGCCGACATCTGGCACAGTTTCGCCGATATCGAAGCGCTGGAACGGAAGTCGAAGATTCTGGCCGAGCACTGCGCCGAGGTCGGCACCGACGCGAACCGGATCGAGCGGTCGGTGTCCTGGCCCGGCGCCGAACAGGCCGAGCGGCTGGTGCAGGCCGGCGCGACCCTGTTCACCGTGGGCGTCGGCGGGCCCGACTACGACCTGAGCGTGGTGGAGCAGGCCGTCGCATGGCGGGACAACTTCAATCCGGAGTCGGTGACCGGTATCGCCTGATCGAACACCGCCTGATCGAACACCGCCGGATCGAATCAGTGGGATTCGATTTCCGCCGGGCGATGTGGCAGGGGCGGCGGCCCGTGGACCCGCGTCGCCGCCCCCGGGGCCCTACCGGCCCGGCTAGGGTTCTCGGCTATGGCCCGTTTGCCCGTCTCGCGCCCGCGTGCGCTGATCGCGCTGATGGTGGCGATGATGCTGCTGTTCGCC
This sequence comes from Nocardia sp. 852002-51101_SCH5132738, assembly GCF_001665695.1. Classification (NCBI taxonomy): domain Bacteria; kingdom Bacillati; phylum Actinomycetota; class Actinomycetes; order Mycobacteriales; family Nocardiaceae; genus Nocardia; species Nocardia sp. 852002-51101_SCH5132738. The sequence continues at coordinate 38,714 of NZ_LZML01000160.1, forward strand.
GTCGCCTGCAGCTCCGATGGCGGCAGTTCGTCGCGGGCCGCGAACCTGTGCGCACCCCCCGGACCGTCGGCCGCCTCCCCCGCGCCGACGAAACTGGCGAGCGGTGCGACGGCCGGCGCCGACCGATACACCACCGCGACCACCGCGCCGCTGAGTTCGATCGATATCACCAAGCTCGGTTTGTCCCAGCCCGGGGTGCTCAGCGTGGGCACGCTCTCGGACGCGCCGCCGAGTATCTGCGTGGATCCGTCGGGGGCCTTCACCGGATTCGACAACGAACTGCTGAAGGCGATCGGCGCGAAACTCGGACTCCGGGTGCAGTTCTCCGGCACCGAATTCGCCTCGCTGCTCTCGCTCGTCGCCACCGGCCGGTTCGACGTGGGATCGTCGAGCATCACCACCACCGATGCCCGGCGACAGCAGGTCGGCTTCACCAACGGCTACGATTTCGGCTACTTCTCGCTCGTGGTGCCCAACGGCAGTGCGATCCAGGGGTTTTCGGATCTGAAACCGGGCGTGCGGATCGGCGTGGTGCAGGGCACCGTGCAGGACGAATACGTCACCGGCACCTTGCATCTGGACGCGGTGAAATTCCCCGACTACAACACGGCCTACGCGAATCTGAAGACCGGGCAGATCGACGCCTGGGTCGCGCCCTCGCAGCAGGCCACCGGTGCGATCAAACCGGGTGATCCCACCTCGATCGTGCAGAACACCTTCAGCCTGGACAATTTCACCGCCTGGGCGGTGCGCAAGAACAACCAGCCGCTGATCGACGCACTGAATTCCGGCCTCGACGCGGTGATCGCCGACGGAACCTACGCCAAGCTCTATTCCGACTGGGTGCCGCGGCCGCTGCCGCCGGGCTGGAAACCGGGCTCCAAATCGGCTCCGATGCCGCAACTTCCGGACTTCGAGAAGATCGCGGCCGAACATCGGCACGGCGATCAGCAGAACGCTCCGAAATCGACCCTCGCACAATTGAAGGACACGTTCTTCGATTGGTCGTTGTACCGCAAGGCATTTCCCGAACTGTTCAAGACCGGCTTGCCGAATACGATTATTCTGGCGCTGGTTTCGGGCGTGCTCGGCACGCTCATCGGCATTCTGCTCGCGGTGGCCGGTATTTCTCGCACCCGCTGGTTGCGCTGGCCCGCCCGGGTCTACACCGACATCTTCCGCGGTTTGCCGGCGGTGGTGATCATCCTGTTGATCGGCCTGGGCATCGGCCCGGTGGTGAAGGGGATCACCGGGAACAATCCGTACTGGCTGGGCGCGGTGGCGCTGGCGCTGCTGGCCTCGGCCTATATCGGCGAGATCTTCCGCTCGGGCATTCAATCGGTGGAGCCGGGACAGTTGGAGGCCGCGCGGGCGATCGGATTCGGCTATCGGCAGTCGATGACGCTGGTGGTGATTCCCCAGGGCGTGCGGCGAGTGCTGCCGGCGCTGATGAACCAGTTCATCGCGCTGATCAAGGATTCCTCGCTGATCTACTTCCTCGGCCTGCTCGCCTCCCAGCGGGAACTGTTCGCCGTCGGCCGCGACCTGAATTCGCAGACCGGAAATCTGTCACCGCTGGTCGCGGCGGGCCTGGTCTATCTGCTGCTCACGATCCCGCTCACCCATCTGGTGAACTACATCGACCGCCGATTGCGCACCGGCCGCGCCGAAGCCGCCGCCGACGAAATCGACCAGGCTGTCATCACGGAAGGACGCGGAGCGTGAGCGACCAGGATGCCGACGGCGTGAGCGACCAGGATGCCGACGGCGTGAGCGACCAGGATGCCGACGGCGTGAGCGACCAGGATGCCAACGGCGTGCGCACCAGTTCCTCGCTGACCGGCGTCGATCTGCATCTGACCCTGGGCAACAACTAGGTGCTGCGCGGCGTCGACATTCACGTCGATGCCGGGCACACCACCACGGTCATCGGCCCGTCCGGTTCGGGAAAATCCACCCTGTTGCGGGTGCTGAACCGGCTGCACGAACCCGATTCCGGCGATGTGCTGATCGACGGGGTTTCGGTGCTGGGGGAAAATCCGGATCGGCTGCGCCAGCGCATCGGAATGGTCTTTCAGCATTTCAACCTGTTCCCGCACAAGACGGTGGCGGAGAACGTGGCCCTGGGACCGCGGAAATTGCGCGGCCTGAGCAAGGAAGCGGCGCGGGCGCTGGCCCTGGAGCAGCTCGAGGCGGTCGGATTGGCGGCGCGCGCCGATACCCGCCCGGCGAATCTGTCCGGTGGACAGCAGCAGCGTGTCGCCATCGCTCGCGCACTGGCGATGAAGCCGGAATTGATGCTGTTCGACGAGGCGACCTCGGCCCTGGACCCGGAATTGGTCAAGGGTGTGCTCTCGTTGATGGCGGATCTGGCCGCCGGCGGTATGACGATGATCGTGGTGACCCACGAAATGGGTTTCGCCCGTTCGGTTTCCGACAGCGTGGTATTCATGGACCAGGGCAAGGTGGTGGAGTCGGGATCTCCGGACCGCCTCTTCGACGATCCGGAAACCCCACGCCTGCAACAGTTTCTGTCCCAGATCCTCTAACTGCCCGAACTGCTGCCGCTGAACGGCATATTGGCGAACTGCGCGAAATTGCCCTGCGCTCCGCTGTAGACGTTGAGGTCGGTATTGCCCGCGATACCCGGCACACTGCCGGAATCGGTGGTCTGCCAGAAGGTCCACGCCGGCCAGCCGCCGGGCACCTCGGGCTGGGCGTTGCCGCGATAATCGGCGATCCACAGTGGGTACTGGTGGAACTGATCGGAATCGGCCATCGCCGTCTGCCAGAACCGCGGGTAGGTGTAGATGATCGGCACCCGGCCGGTCAATGCCTGCACCGTGGTCAGATAGCGATGGGTCCAATCGATCAGCTCCGCCGGGGGCAGCCTGCCGGAATTCTCCATATCGAGGACCGGCGGCAGATCCAGCGGGCCGTTCTGGCCGAGGACGACCGCGGCGTAGAGGGCGGCCTGCGGTTCCGGCGGCAGATCCGGATGGGCGTAGTGATAGGTCCCGCGCGCCACCCCGGCCGCGCGCATCAGCAGGCTGTCGGGGACGAAATAGGGATTGACGTAGTTCAGCCCCTCGGTGGCCTTCACCATGGCGAAGTTGTGCCCGGAGGCCCGGACCGCGAACCAGTCGATCAGACGGCCGTCGATGTGCTGCCAGGACGACACGTCCGGCCCGGTGGGTCCAGCGGAGGCGATACCGGTTGCCGAGAATATGCCGGCAACGGCGAGCAGCGGCAGGGCTGCGGTGAAGCGACGGACTTTCGGACGAGCCACGGTGCGTCGATACATGGCTACGAGAGTAGGCAGCCGAGGCGCTTGTGACCAGTGTTTACGCGTGACTCATCCGAGCCAGTCGAGGACCGCGGCTGCCGTCCACGACTGCTGCATGCTCCCCAGCGGATCCCCGGTGAACGGGTCGTAGTACTCCGCGAAGCTGCCGTCGCCCGCCTGCCGCAAACCTTCCGCACGCAGCATGAAGGACCGTTCGGCCCAGCCGCGGCGGGCGAAGACCCAGGAGAACAGCCAGCTCATCACCGGCCACACCGGCCCGCGCCAATATTCGCGCGGGCGGAAATCCTTCGACACCGGCGAGGTCGAGGGCGGCAGCGCGTAGCGCAGATCGGGGTGGCCGCAGAAGCGTGGCCCCTCGAACAGGCGCAGCAGACTGCGTTCGGTGGCGCGCGGCAGTCCGCCGCACAGCAGCGGCGCGAACATGGCCAGCGTTTCGGTGCCGATCCATTCGTCGGTGCGCAGGTCGAAGTCGCGCGCGGCGCCGGAGCGCGGATCGGCGGTGGCGATCACGCCGGCGCGGAAATAATCGGCCCACTCGTAGAGCTCGCGCACATCGGCGTGCGGCATGCGGTAGTCCTCCCCGATTCCGGCCAGCACCTCACACGCCAGCGCGAAGACGGCGGTGACGAAGACATCCTCCACGGCGAAGCTCATCGTCGAGGCCAGCTGGAAATCGTCGTAGCCACACCGACGCATTTGTTCCACGAGCCACAGGTAGCGGTCGTATTCGCGATCGGTGGGACGCTGCGCCGGGTCGACCACGTCGATATCGGCGCGCCGATACGGCGGCAGGTCGCCGACCACCACATTGGTGTAGGCGCGATCCCACCGCGGCGAATTGTCCATCCCGGACTCCCAGCCGTGATACAGGGTGATCCGGCCGTGCTGTTTGGGGTCGCGGGCATGCGCCAGCCAGCGATGCCAGCGCATCAGATCGACCCAGCGCCGATCCAGGAATTCCGCGGCGACCGCCCGGGTGGTGCGGCCGTGGCGCCGGGAGTGGTCGAGAATCCGCTGGACCGCGATCGCGTGCACCGGTGGCTGGGTGATGCCCGACGTGTCGACACCGGCGGGGGCGTTCGCTGCCAGCCGACGGCACTCCCACCGGCTCGGTCCCGGGAAGTAGCCGTCCACGCCGTTGGCGAACACGATGTGCGGGATCATCCCGTTGCGCCATTGCGCGGAGAGCAGAGTGTCGAGTTCGACGACAGCGCGCTCCACACTCAGCGGGGCCAGGCCGACCGCGACGAAGGCGGCGTCCCAGCTCCACATATGGGGGTAGAGCTTGGGCGCCGCGCTGGTCATGGTCCCCAGATCGTTGCCGCGGAGCAGATAGGCGGCCCGGGCAGCCAGCTGGGTGGGGGTGAAGCCGGGACCGTTCATTTCCCTATTCTGCGACGTCACCTTCAGATATGCGCGGCGCCCGGGCGTCGCGTGCCGCACAGCGGCCGCCGCGGGGGCATGGTCCGGTCCGGTCACCTGTTCGGCAGTGTCCACCCTCATCGCCTCGTTCTGTGTCATGCGCGGTGTCCGTCCCCCGCCCGCCGCTGTGAACCGGTTGCTCGAGTCTGGATTACACCCATCGGCATCGGCTCGCCACCGATGGACGACAGATGTCCGGTCGCGGCGGTGCAATTGTCCGGACCCGCCCGTGTGATCGTCCGCGCCGCCCGGGTGCGTAGCACTGCGGTGGGCGCGCGGGGTTTACGGTGAGCACATGGCCGCACCTTCGGAAAGCACTGCCGCGCAGGATCTACCGACCGCGCTGATCACCGGCGCCAGCCGGGGACTGGGAGCCGCGATCGCGCGGGAGCTCGCGGGGACGCATCGACTGCTGCTGGGCGCGCGTTCGGCGCAATCGCTGGCGAAGATCCGGACGGAACTTCCCGATGCCGAACCCTGGCCGGTTGATCTGACCGATTACGCCACGCTGCCCGCGGCGACGGCGCCGATCGGCCGTCTGGATGTGCTGGTGCACAACGCGGGCGTCGCCGAACTGGGGTCGATCGCCGACGCGTCGGTCGAGCTGTGGCGAAATACGCTGGAAGCCAATCTGATTGCCGTCGCCGAGCTGACCCGGCTGCTGCTGCCCGCCCTGCGCGCCGCCGGCGGCCATGTGGTGCTGATCAATTCGGGTGCCGGGCTGCGCGCCAATCCACACTGGGGTGTGTACGCCGCGAGCAAATTCGGTCTGCGCGCTTTCGGTGACGCGCTGCGGCTCGAGGAACCGCGCCTGCGTGTCACCTCCGTCCACCCGGGACGCATCGACACCGAGATGCAGCGCGCGATCGTCGCCTCCGAACAGCGGGATTACAACCCCGACGAGTTCTTGACCGCGGCGACGGTCGCCCGGGCCGTCCGCAACGCCGTCGAGACGCCGCGCGACGCGCACCCGACCGAGATCGTGCTGCGCCCGATCGCCCGCTGAGTCGGTGCTGTCGGCCGGGCTGAATCGGGCGCCCTCGGCGGTCCCGGCGACGCGCCGGAACGACCGGTGCCGGGCCGGCGAGGGTGTCGAGGGTGCGGTAGCTTAGGGCAGAAATGACCTCTTACCAGGGGCGACACCGGCATGGGTGACGCGCGATCGAATCGGCGGCAGCTGCTCACGCTGCTCGCCGCGGGCACGGCGGTCGCCTTGACCGGCTGTACGACGGCCCACAGTGCGACCGGGGAAAGGGCGAAACCTGTAGCCGCGGCGGTCACCCCACCCCTGCCCCCGGCGCCTCCGTCCTCGCTGTTACCCCCGCCGCCAACCGGGCCGAAGACCGTGGCGCCCTCGGGCACGATGACCGCTCTGCCGGGCGCCGGCGCGAATCTCGCGCTCACGGTGGACGACGGCGCGAGCCCCGAGGTGGTCGGCGCGTATATCCGCTTCGCCCGCGATACCGGCGCCCGCTTCACGTTCTTCGTGACCGCCGCCTACGACTCGTGGACCGTGCACCGGGACGCGCTGCGCCCGCTGGTGGAGTCCGGGCAGATCCAGCTGGGCAACCACACCTGGGATCATCCCGCGCTCACCAAGATCTCCGCCGGCGCCGTCGCCGACCAGATCCGTCGCACGAAAACGTTCCTGCACAACAACTTCGGCGTGGACGGAACACCCTATTACCGACCGCCCTACGGGTACCACAACGCCGCGGTGGACCGGGTCGCCGCCGATCTCGGATATACGGTGCCGACGCTGTGGTTCGGTTCGCTGTCGGACTCCTCGATCGTCACCGAGGACTTTCTGATGCAGATGGCCGCGAAGTACTTCAACCCGCAGGCGATCGTCATCGGTCACGCCAACCATCCGGCCGTCACACACTGCTACGGCCGGTTGGTCGACATCATCCGCGAGCGCCACCTCTCGATGGTCACCCTCGACGACGTGCTGCTGCCGCCGCGCTGAACACCCAGCGCGGGAGAAACTTACGCGACGACGTTGACCAGCTTGCCGGGGACCACGATGACCTTGCGCGGGGTCTTGCCGGCCAGGAATTCCAGCAGCTTCTCGTCGGCGAGCGCCGCCGCCTCCACCGCCTTCGCATCGGCGTCCGCCGGTACGCTGACCCGGCTGCGGACCTTGCCGTTGACCTGGATCGGATATTCGACCGAATCCTCCACCAGCAGTGCGGGATCCGCGATCGGGAAGGGCCCGTGCGCCAGCGCCGTGGTGTGGCCCAGGCGTTCCCACAGTTCCTCGGCGATATGCGGGGCCATCGGTGCCAGCATCAGCACCAGCGGTTCCACCACCGTGCGCGGGGCGCCCTGCGGGTACTGCTTGGTCAGATGGTTGGTCAGCTCGATCAGCTTCGCGCCCGCGGTGTTGTCGCGCAGGGCGGCGTAGTCGGCGTCGACACCGTCGATCGTCTTGTGCAGCAGGCGAAGGGTGGCATCGGCCGGCTCGGCGTCGGTGACCCGCGCGGCCCCGGACTCCTCGTCGACCACCAGGCGCCACACCCGCTGCAGGAAGCGGTGCGCGCCGACGACATCCTTGGTCGCCCAGGGACGCGAGGTGTCCAGCGGGCCCATCGACATCTCGTACAGCCGGAAGGTGTCCGCGCCGTACAGATCGCACATCTCATCGGGGGAGATGGCGTTCTTCAGCGATTTGCCGATCTTGCCGTACTCCTGGAAGACCTCGATCTCCACGCCGGAGGTGTTCGTCCAGAAGAACCTGCCGTCGCGCTCGACCACCTCGGCGGCCGGGATGTAGGTGCCGCGCTCGTCGGTGTAGGCGAAGGCCTGGATGTAACCCTGGTTGAACAAGCGCCGGTACGGTTCCGGGCCCGACACCTCACCCAGATCGAACAGCACCTTCTGCCAGAACCGCGCGTACAGCAGATGCAGTACCGCGTGTTCCACGCCGCCGACGTACAGATCCACGCCGCCGGGGTCGTTCGCACCGTGTTCGGCCGGGCGCGGGCCCAGCCAGTAGCGCTCGTTCTCCGGCGCGCAGAACGCCTCCGTATTGGTCGGGTCGGTGTAGCGCAGCTGGTACCAGGAGCTACCGGCCCACTGCGGCATCACGTTGGTGTCGCGGCGATAGGTCTTCACCCCGTCGCCCAGATCCAGTTCGACGGTCACCCAGTCGGTGGCCTTGGCCAGCGGCGGCGACGGTTCGGAATCGGCGTCGTCCGGATCGAAGGTGACCGGCGCGAAGTCGCGCACCTCCGGAAGTTCCACCGGCAGCATGGATTCCGGCAGCGGATGCGCCGCGCCCTGCTCGTCGTAGACGATCGGGAACGGCTCGCCCCAGTAACGCTGGCGGGCGAACAGCCAGTCGCGCAGTTTGTACTGGATGGTGCCCTTGCCGTGGCCGTCGCGTTCCAGGCGCTCGACGACAGTGGCCTTGGCGGTCTCGACGTCCAGCCCGTTCAGGTAGTCGGAGTTCACCAGCAGGCCGTCGCCCGAATACGCGGACTCCGAGATGTCGCCTCCGGCAATGACTTCCACGATCGGCAGGCCGAACGCCCGCGCGAACTCCCAGTCGCGCTGGTCGTGGCCGGGTACCGCCATGATCGCGCCGGTGCCGTAGCCCGACAGCACATAGTCGGCGATGAAGATCGGCAGCTGCGCCCCGTTGACCGGGTTGGTGGCGTAGGCGCCCAGGAAGACGCCGGTCTTCTCCTTGTTCTCCTGCCGCTCCAGATCGGACTTGGCGGCGATCGACTTGCGGTAGGCCGCAACGGCTTCGGCCGGCGAGGCAGCGTCGAAGGTCCACCGGGGGTCGACGTCGGCGGGCCACTGCGCGACGGCCAGCCGGTCCACCAGTTCGTGTTCCGGGGCCAGCACCACATAGCTCGCCCCGAACAGCGTGTCGGGCCGGGTGGTGAAGACCTCGATGTTCTCCCCGTTCGCTGTATCGACGGTGGCGCTCCCGGGGCGCTCCGTGGTTACGCCGGCTGCCTCCTCCGCGCCCGTCGCTCGCACCACGGCGAACGAGACCTCGGCACCACGCGAGCGTCCGATCCAGTTGCGCTGCATGGCCTTCACGTTGTCCGGCCAGTCCAGCAGGTCCAGATCGTCGACCAGGCGGTCGGAGTAGGCGGTGATGCGCATCATCCACTGCCGCAGGCGTTTCCGGAACACCGGGAAGTTGCCGCGCTCACTGCGGCCGTCGGCGGTGACCTCCTCGTTGGCCAGCACGGTGCCCAGTCCGGGGCACCAGTTGACCATCGAATCCGATTGATAGACCAGGCGATACGAGTCCAGCACCGCGCCCTGTTCGGCGGGCGACAAGTCGGCCCACGCGCGACCGTCCGGGGTGGGGCGCTCACCCGCGGCGAATTCGGCCACCAGATCCGCGATCGGGCGGGCCTTGTTCGCCGAGGTGTCGTACCAGGCGTTGTAGATGCGCAGGAAGATCCACTGCGTCCACTTGTAGAACTCGGGGTCGGTGGTCGCGAACGAGCGGCGCCGGTCGTGGCCCAGGCCCAGCCGGTCCAGCTGGCGCTGCATGGTCGCGATATTGGATTCCGTGGTCACCCGCGGATGCGCGCCGGTCTGTACCGCGTACTGCTCGGCGGGCAGGCCGAAGGCGTCGTAACCCAGCGCATGCAGCACGTTGCGGCCGTGCATGCGGTGGTAGCGCGCGAACACATCGGTGGCGATGTAGCCCAGCGGATGGCCGACGTGCAGACCCGCACCCGACGGATACGGGAACATGTCCTGGATGAACAGCTTGTCGGCCGGGGTCTCGCCGGCCAGCGGGCCGACCGGATTCGGCGCGTGGAAGGTGCCGCGCTCCGCCCACACCCGCTGCCATTTGCCCTCCAGGGCGCCGGCCAGTTCCGCGTTGTAGCGGTGCGCGGGCACATCGGTTCCGGGAAGCGTGGGCAGGCTGCTTTCGGGCCCGTCACCCCGGCCGGTCGATGCGCCGGCTGTATCGGTTGCACGAGTGTCCTGCACGGTCCTGCCTTCTTGTCGCCGAGTTCCCCTGGTGAACGTCTGTGGACAACGTCGTCACTCAGGGTAGAGCGTGCGCACGTCAGCACCCAAAAAGGGGTGAGCGGGTCGTTCGCGGCGGCGGCGAGCCCCGCGGGCGCCCGGTTTTGATACCGGAGTACCGTATTCCGGGTGTTCGTGGTCGCGCTCCTCCTGTTTCTGCCGGCGGCCGTGGCCGTTGTCACGGGTGTGCTCGGGCTGACCGGCACCCTGCCACCCAATCGGTTCTTCGGTGTGCATACCGAAGAAGCCCTCCGCACCGAAGAGGCGTATCGCGTCGCCAACCGCGTCGCCGGGCCCACCTCGGTCGGTGCGGGTCTGCTGCTGGCCGCCGCCGGTGCGATCGCGCTGGTCGCGACGGTATGGGTGGGCTTGGCTGCCGCCGCGGTGGCACTGGTCGTGGCCCTGTTCACGCTGGGCGCCGGGGTCAACGCGGCCAACGACGCGATCGCGGGGCTCGCGCCCGCCGAGGTCGGCGGCTGTGGCAACTCCTGCGGCGCGTGCTCACTGCGCGACGCCTGCCAGCCCGCCAATTGATCCCTCCGGTGTCCGGCCGTCCGGTATGACAGGCCCGCTCACGGTCGGCTTCGACCTCGACATGACCTTGATCGACTCGCGTCCCGGCATCCGCGCCTGCTATCGCGAGCTGTCGAGACGCACCGGCACCCCCATCGACAGCGATCTGGTCGTCACCCGCCTCGGGCCGCCGCTGGAGCACGAGCTGGCCAACTGGTTCCCCGCCGACCGCGTCCCGGCGGTGGCCGATATGTATCGGGCCATGTATCCGGATTTCGCGATCACCGGCACGGTGGAACTGCCCGGCGCCCGCGCGGCGACAGCGGCGGTCCGGGCGCTGGGCGGCCGCGTGATCGTGGTCACCGGCAAATACGAACCCAACGCCGAATTGCACCTCACCCACCTCGACATTCCGGCCGACGCCGTGATCGGCGACCTGTGGGCCGAACAGAAGGCCCAGGCCCTGCGCGACCACGAGGCGAGCGTGTACATCGGTGACCACATCGGCGATATGCGCGGCGCCCGCGCGGCGTCGGCGTATGCGGTCGGGGTGACCAGCGGTCCATGTGACGCGGCGCAGCTGCGGGCAGCCGGCGCCGATGTCGTCCTGCGTGATCTCACCGAATTCCCCGGTTTGCTGCGCGAGCTCGCGAGCTGATACCAGGCAGGCGCACGTCCTATCGCCGGTCCGGGTCGCACTCCGGTGCGGGGATCGAGCGGGAGAGCGGACTACCGGCCGGGAGCACGTAGAACACCGTGAGCCGCAAGGGTTTTCGCGTGCGGTTGCGGGCGGTGTGGGCGTGGGCGGCGCCGGCGGGCTCGCGAAATATCCGCCCCGGGCGATAGGCGACCGGGACGCCGTCGGTGCCGGGATGGTCGAGAGTGCTGCCGGTGACCAGGACGAACAGCGTGCCGTCGTGATAGTGCCAACCACTGTCACCGCCCGGTTCGACGATCGTCTGCCGGAGCAGGAACTGCCACCGCGCCACCCGCAGCCGTATCAGCACCCGGCTGCGAGTACCGGCGGCCGGCTGCGGATTGGGCCGAAACGTTCCGAGGACGGGCATGGCACCGATGATGCCGGATACCGGTCGGCCGCGTACCGGGTCAGCCGCGCGGCGCGTACATGATCACGGCGACGCCCACCAGGCAGGTCGCCGCGCCCGCCACATCCCAGCGGTCCGGCCGGAAGCCGTCGAACGCGATGGCCCACAGCAGCGACCCCGCGACGAACACACCGCCGTAGGCGGCCAGGATCCGGCCGAAATGAGCATCCGGCTGGAGCGTCGCGACGAATCCGTACAGCCCCAGCGCGATCACCCCGGCCCCCGCCCAGGCGAACCCGCGATGCTCACGCACCCCTTGCCACACCAGCCACGCCCCGCCGATCTCGGCGAGCGCGGCCAGGACGAACAGCAGGATCGAGCGCACCACGGTCACGAACGGCGAGCCTAAGAGACTCGGTGCCGGTGGATCCGGACGGGACGGCCGGCGCGTTGCCGGCCGCGGCGTCTAGACGATCCCCAGTGCCAGCATCGCGTCGGCGACCTGGGTGAAACCGGCGATGTTCGCACCGGCGACGTAATCGCCCGGGGTCCCGTACTCTTCGGCGGTCTCGAGGCAGCGGTCGTGGATGCCGCGCATGATCGTCTCGAGGCGCTGTTCGGTGTGTTCGAAGCTCCACGAATCGCGGGAAGCGTTCTGCTGCATCTCGAGTGCGCTGGTGGCCACCCCGCCCGCATTGGCGGCCTTGCCCGGTGCGAAGGTCACGCCCGCGTCGACCAGCAACCGGGATGCCTCGGGGGTGCAGGGCATATTGGCGCCTTCGGCCACGATGGCGCAACCGTTGTCGATCAACCGGCGGGCATCGCTGCCGTTGAGTTCGTTCTGCGTCGCACACGGCAGCGCGATATCGCAGGGCACCGCCCAGATCGAGCCGGAATCCACGAAATACGCCGAGCCACGGGCGATGTCGGGATATTCGTGAATGCGCCCGCGCCGGTCGTGCTTGATCTCCTTGAGCAGTTCGAGATCGATACCCTTGTCGTCGACGATGTAGCCCGAGGAGTCCGAACAGGCGACGACGGTGCCGCCCAGTTGGTGCACCTTCTCCACGGCGTAGATGGCGACATTGCCCGAGCCGGAGATCACCACGCGTTTGCCCTCGAAGCTGTCGGCGCGCCGGTCGAGGATCTGCTCGGTGAAGAAGACGGTGCCGTATCCGGTCGCCTCGGGGCGCACCTGCGAGCCACCCCAGCTCAGCCCCTTGCCCGTGAGCACGCCGGATTCGTAGCGGTTGGTGATGCGTTTGTACTGGCCGAACAGATAGCCGATCTCGCGACCGCCCACGCCGATATCACCGGCCGGAACGTCGGTGTGCTCGCCGATATGCCGGTAGAGCTCGGTCATGAAGGACTGGCAGAAGCGCATCACCTCCGCGTCCGACCGCCCCTTCGGGTCGAAATCCGAACCACCCTTACCGCCGCCGATCGGCATTCCGGTGAGCGCGTTCTTGAAGATCTGCTCGAATCCCAGGAATTTGACGATGCCCAGATAGACCGACGGATGGAACCGCAGGCCGCCTTTGTAGGGGCCGAGCGCGGAGTTGAACTCGACCCGGAAACCGCGGTTGATCTGCACCGTGCCACTGTCGTCGACCCACGGCACGCGGAAGATTATCTGCCGCTCGGGCTCGCACAACCGCCGGATCACCGCCGCGTCGACGTACTGGGGATGTTTGGCGACGACCGGTCCGAGGCTGTCGAGCACCTCGCGCACGGCTTGGTGGAATTCCGATTCACCGGGGTTGCGCTGCAGTACCTCGGCATAGATGTCCTGCAGCTTCTCGTCCAGGGCGGCCATGGACGCACTCCTTCCGGTCGTCGACTGCGCCGACGACCCGGGCCGGATGGCACCGACCCGGGCCCGATCGGCCTCGTTCCTACGTTCTCACGCGAGGACGACGGGGTTTCGACCGGTATGTCCGTTAATCACTGGGTAGTAGCTCAGTTGGTCTTGCGGCGGAACAGCGAGCGCGACCAGAGATAGCCGACCACCGCGAAGCCGACGCACCAGACCACCGCCGCGATGCCGTTGCCTCCGATGGCCGTGCCCATGAGCAGTCCGCGCAGCGTTTCGGTCAGGGGCGTGAAGGGCTGGTACTCGGCGAATTGCCGGACACCGGCGGGCATGGTGTCGGTGGGAGCCAGGCCGCTGCCGAGAAAGGGGAGGAAGATCAGCGGAGTCGGGGTATTGCTCGCGCTCTCCGGTGTTTTGGCGGCCAATCCGAAACCCACTCCGAGCCATGCCAATCCGAAGATCACCAGGGCGATGAGGCCGAAGGCGGCGAGCCATTCCACGACGGTGGCATCGGGACGGAAGCCGATCAGCGCCGCGACTGCGACCATCAGGCCGACACCCAGCACGCCTTGGATCACGGTCCCGGCGACCTGGCCGGTGAGGATCGAGGAATGTGCCATGGGCATGGTCCGGAACCGGTTCACGATGCCCTTGGTCATATCCGAGGCGATGGCCACCGCGACCCCGACCACCAGATAGGCCGGAATGATCAGCATCATGCCGGGGACCAGGTAGTCGATGTAACTGCCGCCGGTGGCTTTCTCCAGTGCGCCACCGAAGATGTAATTGAACATCAGCAACATCACCAGCGGCATGATGAACATGCTGATCGTCATGCCGGGATAACGCTTGGCGTGCACCAGGTTCCGGCGCAGCATCGTGCGGGAGTCGGCGAGGGTGTGCGTGGTCATCGTGCGGATTCCTTCTCGGGTGCGGTGCGGCCGGTGAGGGTGAGGAAGACGTCGTCGAGATCGGGGGTGTGCACCGACAGGCTTTCGGGCTCGATGCGGGCGCGGCCGAGCCGGTCCAGAACATCGCGCAGCGAGGCGACGCCGCCGTCGCTGGGCACCGCCAGGGTCGAGTCCGTGGTCGTTCCGCCGAGTAGTTCGGCGGCGCTGCGCAACTGTTCCTCGTCGCCGAAGGTCAGGCGGATATGTCCGCCCGGCACAAGGCGTTTCAGCTGTTCGGGCGTGCCTTCGGCGACGATGTGGCCGTGGTCGAGCACCGCGATCCGATGCGCGAGCTGGTCGGCCTCCTCCAGATACTGGGTGGTGAGGAAGATGGTGACGCCGTCGGCGACCAGTTCGCGGATGATGTCCCACATCCCGCGCCGGCTGCGTGGATCGAGGCCGACCGTGGGTTCGTCGAGGAAGATGATGCGCGGCTCGCCGACCAGGGTCATCGCCAGGTCGAGCCGGCGCGTCATACCGCCGGAGTAGCTCCCGGCCACCTTGTCGGCGGCGTCCAGCAGGTCGAAGCGGGTCAGCAGGTCGTCGGCGATGCGCCGGCCCTCGCCACGGGGCAGATGGTGCAGATCCGCCATCAGCAGCAGGTTCTCGCGACCGGTGAGCAGTTCGTCGACCGCCGAGAACTGCCCGGTCACGCCGATGGCGGTGCGGACGGCGTCGGGTTCGATGACCGGGTCGTGGCCCCCGACGCGCAGGTTGCCGTCGTCGGGCCGGGTGAGGGTGGCGAGGATGTGGACGGTGGTGGTCTTGCCGGCGCCGTTGGGGCCGAGCAGCGCGAAGATCCTGCCCTCCGGGACAGTGAGGTCGATACCGTCCAGCACCACGTGGTCGGCGAACGATTTCCGCAGACCGGTGACCGATATGGCCGGTGAACTCATGGTCGCCCTTTCATAATAAGATTGCGATGAATGCATGCGTCGACCGAGCCGTGTCCGCGGGATTTCGGCGGACAAGGTGGGTCGATATCGAGTTGTCGTGCGGCCGAGGCTAGTTCGGCTCGAAGTGGTCGATCAGATGTCGAGATCCTCGATCTGCGGATGCTCGGTCAGATCGCTGATGCGGTTGTACAGCTTGTCGGGAACCCTGCCTTTCAGGTCGGCCGGTGAGTCGTAGATGTCCATGGTGAATTCGCCCCAGTCCGGATCGGTGACGCCGAGCATCCGCCGCCAGTTGGTCAGATCCTTCAGCCAGTTCGTGTCGGTCGGGTAGTCGGTCCATTCCGAACGCTGCCGGTGCAGCACGAATTTGCCCTTGCGCGTGCGGAATACGCGAATGCGCTCGAAACGCTCGTCGCCCATATCGCTCGACTCGGTGAGCAGCACCCCCGAGAATCGCACCTGCCGGGCGCCGTTGTGGCCGACGCGCAGGACGATCTCGTCGAATCCCTGCAGCCGGCCCTCCTCCAGCTCGATGTATCGGCGCAGTGCCGTCACGATCGCACCCGAGAGATTGCCGCCGACCAGCTCCTGCGCGCGCTGGAACAGGGGGAGATCGTCATCGGAGACATACACGGTCTTGTTCGGCATGGCCCAACTATACGTAGATGTATACATACACACAAGTGGATCCTTTTGCGAAGGCACGCGGGAACGGTGAACCGGTCGGGTGCGTGCTTCGTATCCCCGCTGAGTGCGTTCGTTCCGGCAGCGCGGCCGGCTTCGGAACCCATACGGGAAGGAGCGGCGATGCCGTCACGACTGGTCGACTACCTGGTGCAGGCCGTATCGGACATGGGAGTGCGACACATCTTCGGCGTCGACGGCGCCAACATCGAAGATCTCTACGACGCGGCCTACGACGCCTCCGACCGAATCACGGCGGTGGTGGCCAAACACGAATTCGCCGCCGCCACCATGGCCGACGGTTATGCCCGTTCCACCGCGGGTCTCGGCGTCGTCTGCGCGACCTCCGGTGGTGGAGCGATGAATCTCGTTGCCGGACTGGCGGAATCGCACGCCTCCCGGGTGCCCGTGCTCGCGTTGGTGGGGCAGGCGCCGACCGGTCTCGAAGGTAAAGGCGCCTTCCAGGATTCCAGCGGCCGGGCCGGAACCTTCGACGCCGCCGAACTTTTCGACACGATCGCGCTGTATTGCGCACGGGTAGAGACGCCCGCCTCGCTTCCGGACCATCTCTCGCGCGCCGTCGCGGCCGCCCGAGCGGGCGGACCGGCGGTTCTGCTGCTGCCCAAGGATGTTCAGCAGGCCGAACTTCGCGCCCGCCCGTTCGTCGCACCGCGTCCGGTACACGGCCGGGACGACGCCGGTATCGAGCGGCTCCTGGAGGGGCTACGGGCGGCCCGGGCGGTCGGCAAGGTCGTGATCATCGCGGGCGCGCAGGTCGCCCGCGACGATGCTCGTGCCGAACTGCGTGATCTGGCAGCGGTTCTCGACGCGGGGGTCGGCGTCGCGCCGGACGCCAAGGATGTGTACGACTGCACCGAACAAGGATTCCTCGGTGTCGCCGGAAGTATGGGCCATACCGAACTGGCCGACGCCCTGCACGGCAGCGCCCTGTGCCTGCTGGTCGGCACCCGGATGCCGGTCACCGCGCGCGCCGGACTGGAATCGGTGCTCGGCGCGTCGACGGCGTCGGTCGGCGGTGAGCCGCCCTACCTCCCCGCGGTTCACGCCACCAGTACCGATCTGGCCGCCACACTCCGCGAACTCACATCGGCGCTGAGTGCCGGCGCGGGCCGGGTGCACCGGGTGGATCCCCGGCGCCCGCGGACGCCGGATCCGCTGCCGGTGCCGCCCGCGGACGGACCGGGCCTGCGCTATCGCGACATAGTCGAAACACTCAACGGCACACTGCATTCCGATACCGATATCTTCGCCGACGCGGGCAATACCGGGGCATCGGTGGTGCATCATCTCCGTCCGCCGCGCGACGGCCGCTTCGTCGTCGCCCTCGGTATGGGCGGTATGGGCTACGCCTTCGGCGCCGCCATCGGGTCCTGTTTCGCCCGCCGGCACCGCGACGACGGGACCGAGCGGCGCACCGTGGTCGTGGCCGGCGACGGCGCCTTCTACATGCACGGCATGGAGATTCACACCGCGATCCAGTACGGGCTGCCGGTGACCTTCGTCGTACTCGACAATTCCGCGCATGCCATGTGCGTGACCCGGGAGCAACTGTTCTACGGAGATCGCTACAGCTTCAACAGATTCCACAAAGCACATCTGGGAGCCGGCATGGCGGCGATGTTCCCGGATCTGCCCTCCTTCTCGCCGGCTACGCCGGCCGAGCTCGCGACAGTGCTGTCGTACTGCCTGGAAACGCCCGGGCCCTCGTTCGTTTCGATCGATTGTGATCCCGACGAGATACCGCCGTTCATCCCCTTCCTGTCCGCATCGAGGAGGAATCCGTGACCATCAGCACCGCACCCGCTCTCAGTGATATTCCCGATCTTCCGCACCGCGCAATTCCCGGGTTGTTGCGCATCGAGAATTCCGATCGCGAGGAGACCACGCCGATCATCATGGATATGCTGCGCTCGGTCTATCCCCACGACCAGATCTTCGGTCAATTCTGCCCGGTGCAGGACTATATCGCCGCACCCCCGCGCGAACTGTACGAATACCTGTCGCACACACAGAGTTTGGAGGAGTGGACCTACAGTCTGCGCGGATTCACCGAAACCGCCACCCCGGGGCTGTGGGAATCCTACGACCGGCTGGGCAAGGACACCCGGATCTTCACGCGCACCGAGGCCAATCCGGATGCGATGACCGTGGATTACCACTGTGCGTGGGATCAGGGTGAACACCTGTGGATGATCTATCTGATGCGGGTCGTCGACGCCCAGGTGGTGTTGAACAAGCCCGGATCGGTGGTGCTGTGGACCAATTGCCGGCACCCGTTCTACGACGCGAATCCCTACCCCGACAAGGCCCCGGCAGGCCGCAAGGTCTGGGTCGGCGATTTCTGGGAGATGTTCTCCGCCGGACACCGGCTGGAGCTGGACAACCTGAAAGCGATCGCCGAATACCGTGCCGCGCACGGACTTCCGATCACCCCCGAGTGGATGAAGTGAGGATACGCCGAGATGGATTTCACCGATCCCGCCCTGCGGCTGGCACCGGTCAGTCTGGTCGATGTGGCCTGCTATCTGCCGGGTGAGCCGGTAGGTACCGAGTACTTCACGCAATTCTCGCGTTCGGAGCGGATGGCGAAGAACGTCATGTTCCGCGCGCCGCACGGTCGCCATCACAAGGGCCGCGACGAAACCGCCGTGGATATGGTGGAACGCGCGGTCGCGCCGCTGATCGATCGGCACGGCGCCGGCACGCTCGCCGATATCGACGTGCTGCTCACCCATACCCAGCTCCCCGACAATCCGGTCATGGGCGCCGGGCCGGAGGTGGCGCGGCGGCTGGGGATGAATCCGAAATGGGTGTTCGACGTGCACAACGGCGGCTGCGCGGCATTCATCCACATGATGATGCTGGCGCGGATGATTCTGCAGACGACCGACGCCCGCACCGCCCTGATCGCGACGACGCAGAACACCGCGGGTCCGGTCTTCACCCAGACCGAGATTCGCAAACTCGCGCAGGCGCCGGTGCCCGGGGACGGCTGCGGGGTGGGATTGCTGGTCAAGGACAACAGTGCGCCGATCCTCGATATCGAATGCCGCACCTTCCCGGAATTCGCCGGCGATATGGATTTCTCCACCGGCTCCGAACGTAAGTACTGGGAGCCCGGGGAAGGACAGGGCTGCGTGAGTTTCACCGAATCGAAGGTGACCAAGGTCTTCGCGCGCGGCAACCGGCTGGTCCCGGAACTCGCCCTCGCGGTATGCGACCGCATAGGGGTGAAAGGCCGCGATATCGACACCTTCGTCACCAATCAGCCGAATCGGCTGTTCCTGCGGAACTGGCACGATGCGCTGGAACTGCCCGCGGAACGGCATCCGGATTCCTTCGACCGGTGCGGAAATCTGTTCGCCGCCGGCATTCCGGTGA
Source organism: Nocardia sp. 852002-51101_SCH5132738 (assembly GCF_001665695.1). Classification (NCBI taxonomy): domain Bacteria; kingdom Bacillati; phylum Actinomycetota; class Actinomycetes; order Mycobacteriales; family Nocardiaceae; genus Nocardia; species Nocardia sp. 852002-51101_SCH5132738. Next base: position 57,757 of record NZ_LZML01000160.1, read on the forward strand.
CCCTGGATATCGAGAACCGGGCCGGCCGGTTGCGCAACGGGTCGGTGGTGCTGCTGGCGGCCTTCGCCCATGCCGGGGATTTCGCGGCCGCGGCCGCGGTGCGCTGGGGTGCGGCGTGATGGACTCGTCCGCCCGTGAACCGGCGGTGACGCAGCCGATACCGCCGCCGCGGTTCGATCTGACGCTCAGCGAAAACCCCTTTCCGCCACTGCCTTCGGTGCTCGCGGTGGTGAACGAGGCGATTCGCGGCGCCAATCGGTATCCGGAATTCGTGCCCCGGCGGCTGCCGGCCGTGATCGCCGCGCACCTCGGCGTCGACCCCGATCAGGTGGTCGTCGGTGCGGGGGCGACCGGTGTGGTGCTGCAGATCATGCAGGCGGTCTCGGGGCCGGGGCGGCGCATGGTGTTCGCGACTCCGACCTTCGACGGCTATCCGATCATGGCCGCCATGGCGGGTCTGGACGTCGTGGGAGTTCCCCTGGATGCGAGCGGACGGCAGCGGCTGACGGCGATGGCCCGGGCAGTGGACGAGCGCACGGCACTGGTCGCGATCTGCCGCCCCCACAATCCGACCGGGACCGTGGCGCCCGCCGCGGAGCTGAAGGCTTTCCTGTTCGGTGTGCCGCGGCACGTTCCGGTGATCCTGGACGAGGCGTACGTGGAATTCCTGGCCGATGCCGAAACGATCGACCCCTGCGAACTCGTCGCGCACTATCCCAACCTCCTTGTGTTGCGCACCTTTTCGAAGGCGTACGGGCTGGCAGGACTGCGTATCGGCTATGCGTTCGGCGCGCCGGAACTGATCGCGCGGGTGCGGCGACTGCAGCTTCCGTTCGGCATGCCCGACTACGCCGTCGCCGCCGTGCGCGCCTGCTATGCCGCCTCGGCGGAGCTCGCCGAACGGATCGCCGATATCACCGCCGAGCGCGAACTGCTGCGAACCGCTTTGCGGCACAGGGGTTTCGCCGTGCCGTGCAGCCGCGGCAACTTTCTCTACCTGCCGGGGCCCGTGGCCCACGCGACGCTGGCGGGCGCGGGGATCGCGGCCAAGGGTTACCCGGACGGCAGTGCGCGGATCGCGGTCGGTGATCCGCGTGCCGATGCCGCGGTACTGCACGCCTTCGACGGCCGTGCCGAGCCGGTGCCTCGGCCGCGCCCGTCACCCGTGCAGGCCGCGGAGGATCGGTGCGCCCACCTTCCGGTCAGAGCGGGGCGGTAAATTTTCTAGCAGCGCTAGACAAGCTAGTCGAACTCATCTACTGTTGCCACAGAAGCTAGCAACGCTAGATGATGACTAGGAGTCTTCCCATGCTGACCACATCCGCGCAGGTGCTCACCGTGCTGGCCGTTCTCACCAACGCCATCGTCTACGGCACCGATGTCGCCGCCACCCTCATCTTCCGACCCGTCTATCGCAAACTCGACGACGCGACGATGACCGTCTCGGCCGGATGGGGGCACTACTACGGTGACCGGCGAATGCCCTTCGCCGGCGCCGGTGGGGTGATCAGCACCGTGCTCGCCGCCGTCGTCGCGGTCGTGGCGGGAGCCGCCGGTGCCGCGGTGGCGGCCGGGATCGCGCTGCTGGCGCTGCTGAGCTGGCTCGGGCTCTACGCGCGGATCGCCAAGCCGATCAACACCGCCCAGACGCAGGCGGCGCAGACCGGCGTCATCCCCGCCGATGCCCGTGCGCTGCAGGACAAATGGGAGAGCATCCTCGGTTACCGGGTCGGCCTGCAGGCGCTCGCCCTCGCCGCCCTGTGCACCACCCTCGTCCTGAAATCAGCTGTCGCACAGGCGGATTGACCATCGATGCGGCCGGACCGATTGGGCGGGCGG
>NZ_LZML01000161.1:0-977 GCF_001665695.1 Nocardia sp. 852002-51101_SCH5132738
GCGGAGTTGCGGGAGACCGGTGTGCGCGGGCGTCTTCCGGCGCTGGATCCCGAGCCGAAATCGGAGCGCAAACGGTCGACCCGCCGCCGCCAGGACGTCCCGGATCTGCCCCGCAAGAAGATCGACAAGAAGACCATCGGTCGCCAGTACGCGGGCAAGTACCGGCCCTCGATGTTCATCACGCTGACCATGCCCAGCTACGGGCGCATGAACGATGACGGCGCGATCAACAGCAAGGGCAAGCCCTGCGGCGACGGATCACCCCGGAACCCGGACACCTACGACTACCGGCGTGCTGCCCGTGACATCGTGTTCTTCCCGGCCTTGTTCGATCGGTTCGTTCAGAACTACCGGCGCGCCACTGGCCGCGATATCCAGTACTTCGCCACGGTGGAACCGCAGAGACGGGGAGCTCCGCACATTCACATGGCGGTGCGTGGCACCGATCCTCGGGCGCTGGTGTTGCAGATCGCTGCGGCGACGTATCACCAGGTGTGGTGGCCGCACTTCGACCCGGAAAACGAGCAGTACACCGAGGGCCGGATGCCGGTCTGGGACTACTCGGCCGGCCGATTCGTCGATCCCGACACCGCCGAACCGCTGCCCACGTGGGATGAGGCACTCGACGTCCTCGACACCGTGGACGACCTCGAACCCGCCCACGTGGTGCGCTTCGGCGACCAGATCGACCCGAAACACGTCAAGGGTGTGCTGGGCGGCACCGAAGAGGCTTCCCGCCACGTCGCCTACCTGACCAAATACCTGACCAAGTCCATCGCTGAGGTTATCGAGCCCCAGACCGACCGGGCGGCAGAGCATTACGAGCGGCTCCACGCCGAACTCCAGAAGGTTCCGTGCTCGCCGAACTGCCCGATCTGGCTGCGCTACGGCATCACCCCGAAGGGCGCCAGCGACAAGACCCAGCCCGGCCGCTGCAAGGGCAAAGCCCATCGCCGCGAAACCCTCGGCCTGCGCGG
>NZ_LZML01000162.1:0-771 GCF_001665695.1 Nocardia sp. 852002-51101_SCH5132738
GAACCGAATTCCATTGTGCTAGAATAGATTTAGTACCGAACTAGCTTCGGACTTACACGGTTCTCGTGACACCCTCGGCGCGTACTGCCGACGATGTCGCGCAGGAGGTCTACGCGTTGCTGATCACCTACCAGGCGTTGCGGACCGCGATCGCCGATACCGCGCTGGCCACACCGGGCATGGTCGCGGACCGGGGCAGTTTCACCGTCGCTTTGCAGACCGCCCGCGACCAGCTCGTCCATGCGGCCGGGTCATCACCGGCGCGACTGTCGATATCGTCGGTGTGATCGGGCGGGCCGTGCGCGCTGACCTGCTCCCACATCGCCGGCCCCGCAGCAGCCTTCGCGTGGTCAAACGGGCAATCTCCAAACACCGCGCCAAGGGGGTGATCGACCGGACCATCTACCAAACCCACATCAGCGTGCGCGTGCTACCCGGTTGACAACCCGGCAGCACACCAAACTGAGCGGCCTTGGGTCTAGCCCGGGCTGCGGTGCACGCCGGCTACCGCACCTATGTCACCACCGCCGCCGATTTGGCGGCCCGCTGCCACAAAGCTGCGATCGAAGGCCGGTGGGCCACCTGCATGCGTTTCTACGCCGGACCAACGCTCCTGGCGATCGACGAACTGGGATACCTGCCGTTACCTGCAGAGGCGGCTTCAGCATTGTTTCAAGTTGTGTCGCAACGATATTTGAAGACCTCGATCGCGATCACCACCAACCGCGGCGTCGGATCCTGGGGCGAGATCCTCGGCGATAACACTGTCGC
>NZ_LZML01000163.1:0-39509 GCF_001665695.1 Nocardia sp. 852002-51101_SCH5132738
GAACCGAATTCCATTGTGCTAGAATAGATTTAGTACCGAACTAGCTTCGGACTTACACGGTTCTCGTGACACCCTCGGTCGGTCCGGTAATGCACACCCAGCGAATCCTCACGGTAAACGATGAATTCCACCTCGATGCTGGGCTTGGTCTGTTCCGGCTCGGATCCGATGACATTGTTCGGCTCGCTCACCGCTACAGCCTGCCACTGCCGACCCAATTCCGCCTGTCACGCCCTCATCGATCGAACCGAACCACCGATATTTGATCAATGCTTGCATGGAAACCACCCGAGACCATCGATCTGGGAAGGATCCCACGGCCGTCAAGATTTGACGCTGTAATCGGCATGTGCGGACGATTGCCGGCGGCGGGATCTGCACGGCCGGTTGAACTCCGGCTCCACCGCCCTGGCCGATCCGGTCAGCGCGATCAGCGGCAATAGCGTGCGTTCGCGGCGACGATCAGCCCCAGAACGTCACGACATCTTTGCCTGTTCGCTTGGACGCTACTAGCCACAGGTCAGACCATTCGAAATCCTCGAACGCCGATTTGTTCAGCTCAGCGAAGTCCTCTGGATCATCGGACGCCCACTCGTCCAACGCCTCAGCGCACTTCTCCTTCGTCCAGTAACCTCCGCCCCCTCCTTTTGTGTCGTAACTGCGGCTTCACCGGCCGGAGCGAGGGTGAGCCCGTCGCGTAGGTCGCGCTGAAACATTGCGAAAGAGACTGCGGGCGTCTGGAATCGGGGGCTGTGCCGGGTGTCGCGGAACAGTGCGGACAGCTGATCGTGGATCACGGGGTTGGCCGTACGGTCGGGGAGTCGCAGCGGATACGCGGCCGCGTCGGCGATCGCTATCTCCGGCTGTTCGGCCAGCGGATGATGCTGTGCCAATTGGACCCCGACGCGCTCGCGCCGCAGCAGGAACCGGCGGACGCCGCGACCCGGCTGTTCACCGGGGGTGATCCCGGCATCGATGTGGCCGTCGGCGACCGCGGGGGAGATCTCCGGTGTCGCCATGGGGACCGCGCCGACGTCGAGTCCCGGTTGCTGCGAATGAGCCTGTCCACCAAGGCCGGTGCCGTCTCGACCCCCGCGCTGAGGCTGTATCCGATGCGCAGCGTGCCCAGTTGACCGGCCCCCGCACTCCGGGCCGGACGCGGCGGGCGGGCTGCGCAGATCAGCCCGGTCCTGCAGCGCAATGCCCCGTCATGATGGCGCACAAGAGCTGCGCGGCCAGGGATGTGAGCGCTTCGCCGGCCGAACCGGAGGCCGATCCACTATCGGCCACCTGGGGCGCAGAGGGGGTTTCAGCGGCGAGCGTCAGTCCTGTCTCCGCTTGCGCTGGGGCAAAGGGGATCAGTATGGCACCTGTCAGCAATACACTGGCAACGCCACTACGGATGACTCGAATCAACTCGAACCTACTCGATCTCAAGGGATTTGGTCCGCAGGCGCGAACCGCTCGTCCTAGATCGATGGATACCGCCCACCCGTTAACAGAGTGTCCGCTGATCGGTGGATGCCGCCTTCCGCATCCCCCGATCGATCGCCTTCCCGATGGCCGGGGCCCTACGTGCGTCCACAGATAGGTTGCGATTCGGTCAGCCGAGGCATATCAAGATTCAGAGTCCGGCGGGGTCTCCATGGTTTCCGAATTGATCTGATAAATCACACCTGACCGGTTGAGGGGGCAGGCGATCATGATGCTGCATGTTCGCGACTACGGGGGCGACGGTGTGCCGTTGGTCCTGCTACACGGCGCAGGCCGGTCGCTGTCCGATTGGGATGCCGCTGCCACACACCTACTCGGTGCTGGGCACCGCGTTCTCGCGGTTGACCTTCCAGGGCACGGTCGGTCCCCCGACATCGCCCCCTGGTCGGTTCGCACCGTGGTACGGCATGTCGCGGAGGCGTTGCACGCGCATCGGGTGGGCGAGCCGGTGGTGGTGGGGCATTCGCTGGGCGGGCTCATCGCGGTGGAGTACGCGCGTGCGTGCCGAGTTCGTGCCGCGGTGAATCTCGATGGGTTCTGGTGGGGGCGGCCGGGGGAGTATCCGGGCGCCGAGCGGGTCGAGGTGTTGCTGCGGCAGAGTGCTGGGGCGATTGCTGCGTCCCAGCACATCCAGGAAGAGATCGCGCAGGCGGCCAGGTACGGAATCCCGTCCGAGAGGGCGGAGGCGGCGGCTCGCGCAGCGGTGCGGCCGCTTCCCGATGGGAGATGGCAGACCCTGCCGGAGCGGGCTGCGGCCCTGCAGATGTACGACGAGCTGGACCGGCTTGGCGCACTTGGTGTTACCGCCTGGCTGGCGGAGGTGACTTGCCCCTTGTTGCTCGTGCAGGCCGGCAGGCAACCACCGAGGTCGCCGAAGTGGCTCGATGACCTGTTCACCAGCTTTGCGCGCGGGCTCGCTGCCGAGCTGGCGGCATTCGCCCGTGACCGGGCTACGGTCACCGTGGCCCGGATCGATGCGACCCATGAGATGGTTCTGGAAACGCCGGAATCGGTAGCGGCGTTGATCGCCCGGTTCGTTCGCGAGTTGCCTCGGAGCGCGAGCTAGCCTTCGTCTCGTTCCTCCTCGGGTCGACGACGAAGTTCACGGACGCGCCGGAATCGGCATTACCGCACACTTGAATTCGCTGGAGCCGGTCAAGCGAAGGTGGCCGACGGATCGGTCTCGAGTAGGTGCAATCGGTGCTTTATGTCCAGTGGTTATTCGGCTTCGGAACGCGAGGCTAGCTGTGACCCGCGCCTTCGACGTGCAGATACCGGACGTCAAGAGGGTCGAGTTCCGCTTCAACGTATAGCGGATCAGCGTCTAAGAAGAAGTAGGGGCGGGGCATGTACCGCTCCTGGTAGAGACTTTGCTGAGGCCCCCATCCGGTATTCGGGTGGGGGCTTGCTCGTTTCGCCGGTGCTGTGCGATGGCCGGTTCGGTCAGCGCGGTAAGCGGCATTGCCGGATGTCCCGAGCTGCGGCGCGTCCGCATTGTTCAGGCGCGTGCCCAGCGGCTGTCGCAGGACGTGTCCAAGGGGTTTCACTCGTCGTCGGGAGGTCATGGTGGGGCGTCGCGTGAAAGCTGTTCGCCGGCGGGAAGGTAGATCGGCTCCGGGCGGGTTCCGGCCACGTAGTCGCGGAAGGCTCGCAGATACTCGCCTAGTTCCCGCTCGTCGGCGAACCTGATCCCGGTCGGGTCGAACCATTCCTGCGGTGTCGGGCGTCGCACGATCATGTAGTCCAGGGCTTCGCGCACCAGCACCCCGTAGGTCGGATCCCTCACGCACATATCACGCACCTGCGGGGCGTGATATCGCATTCTGCCGTCGCGGTGAACGTCCATCAGCGGCCACCACAGGGCATCGAAATGCGGGATTTCGTCCCACCACTTGGAGCGCAGGGGCTCTTCGGTCCGCGTTCGGCGGCGTGATGGCGGAACTGGTGTCGGGTAGTCGCCGGATACGCCTCTGCTGTCGATGGCGCGGATCGGTCCGGCTCCGAGGTTCGCCGGCGGGTACCACACGCCGCGCCACACCGGGACTCCGAGATGGCGAGGATTCAGCGGCAGCGGCGCGGCCAGCGAGATGTCGACCGTGATTCGACGCACGGGTGGCAACGGTCCGTCGGTCACCAGATCTGCCGCCATCGACAAACAGTCCCGCACGTCGAATCCGGTCACACCGATAGCTTTTCCGAACCATGGGGCAGGGCAGTCCCGCACGTCGAATTCGATCCAGAACCGTCGCACCATCGACATATGCGCGCACTCCTCCTCGATCTACCGCCGAGAGGGGACGGCGTCGTGTCCGTGTCGCGGTCCACCTCGACGATCGCCGGGATATCACCCGCACGGTACCAACGTTCGTTCGGCAACCACCACTTGATAATCGGCATGAGTGCGCACTTGGGTCCACTAGCTGGGTGATGCGGCCAAAGGGGCGGCCCTGGGTCGCTGCCGGCATCGGTCGGATCGGTGGGTTGCGTGCAGAGGTTGTTCGGCTTCGGAAACGCGAGTCGAGCCCCGAGGACGCACGATCGGCCGAACGCGACCCGGACGCGGTCCTGCCTCAGATGGTGCCGTCCTGCACCGGATAGTCGATGACGACCGCACCGCCGGTGGCGTAGTTGACGACATCGGCGGCCGCCCGCCGGCCGGGCTGTGATGCCCGTGCCGCGGCCACGGCGTCGCCGTCGGCGAAGTCGGCCTCGAAGACCGCGAATACGGCGAATCTCCGTTCGGGGCCGCCACGTCGAAGCTGTAGCGCCAGGCAAGCAGGCCGGGCATTTTCATGACCAGTGGAAGGTGGTTGGTCACGTAGTAGTCGCGGAAGTGGTCGGGGTCGGCGGGCTCGGGATACAGGACTACCAACTTGTGCATGACTGCCTCCCGGTGTCTGTGGCTGCGGTGTCCGGTACCGCGGTCGGTTGAATCGTCATATGCGCAGGTTAGGGCTTGATGCATGGTCGAGGGAAAGATCGGAACGGGATAGACTCAGAACGGATCGTTATCAATCGGCAGGGAGGGTATGTGGCGCCGGATACGGTGAGCCTGCGGTACTTTTTGGTGCTGGCGCAGGAGTTGAACTTCACCCGCGCGGCAGCACGCATCGGTATCGCGCAGCCCGCACTCAGTGCCCGGATGCGCCGATTGGAGGCGGAACTCGGTACGAGCCTGCTGGTTCGAAACACGCGCAGGGTCGTATTGACCACGGCCGGTGCGGCTTTGGCGGAGTCCGCGCCACCCGCGCTGGCGGCGCTGGATCGGGCATGGGACACCGCCCGGAATGCGGGGGCCGGTGAACTGGGCACGCTGCGCATCGGATACAGCCTCAGCACGGGAGCCGAGACGGCACCGGCCCTGGTGGACAAGCTCATTCGCAGCAGCCCGGGACTCGACGTCGGCGCGGTCCCGATGGCGACACCGGAGATCTCCCCAGCGGTCGCCGACGGCCGCATCGATGCGGGGATCACTCGCGGTGAACAGCCGGGCCGTGGCGTGCGCCGGTTCCTGCTGCGGCGCGAGCGCGTCGGGGTCCAACTGGCGCAGCATCATCCGCTGGCCGGACACCCGGAGATCGAGATCGCCGACGCGGCCGCGTATCCGCTGCGACTTCCCGACCGTGCGGCCAACCCCGTGATCCACGATCAGCTCGCCGCACTGTTCCGCGACACCCGGCCGAGCCCCCGATTCGTCACGCCCGCAGTCTCTTTCGATATCTCTCAGTGCGACCTACGCGACGGGCTCACCCTCGCTCCGGCCGGTGAAGTAGCGGTCACGACACAACCGGCCGGTCTCACGTGGCGACCGCTGCTGGGCGCGCCCACCTTGACGATCCACCTGGTCCTCCCGCGCGTGCAGTCACCACTACACCGCCGCGTCCGCACCGTCGCCAAAACCCTGGCACACGAGCTGCACTGGCTGCCGGACTGACGCGCAGGAGGTCACGCGAGACGGACATCGGCCGCGTGTCATCGATGGTGCGTGAGACCCATCTATTGCTGCTGGTGGCGGCTTGCTGAGCCTGCCGAGAGAGTTGGTGCCGCCACCGCGGGCGGCCAATTCTGAGGCTCGATGTTGGTTGGCTTCCGACTGTGGTCCTGGCTCCAGTCGAATATAGGTATCGGAGGTCCCCACTGTCTCGGTTCGTCGAACGAGATGGTGCCGCTACCGAAGTCTGCCTCATCGAACCGGGCGTTGCCGGCGAAGGTCACACGATCGAACCGGGCCTCGGCGGCGAAAGTCGCGCTGCCGAACCATGTATTGCCGGCGAAATTCACTCGGTCGAATCGAGCGTTTCCGGTGAAGGTGGCGCCGCCGAATCCTGCGTCGCTTGCGAAGGTGGCGCCGCCGAACCCTGTGTTGCCGGCGAAGGTTGCGTCACCGAACTCGGCGCTGCCGGAGAAGGTCGCCTCGCCGAACTCGGCGTCACCGGAAAAAGTCGCGCTGTCGAATCCTGTATTGCCGGCGAAGGTGGCGTCGCCGAATCCCGCGTCGCCGACGAAGGTCGCGTCGCAGAACCGGGCATTCGCGGAAAAGGTCGCGCCGTCGAATCGGGCGTTGCCGGAAAAGGTTACGTTGCGGAACCGGGCGTTGCCGGTGAAGGTGGCGCCGTCGAAGTGGGCGTTGCCGGTGAAGGTTGCGCCGTCGAACCGGGCGTTGCCCGAAAAGGTCGTCTCGCCGAATCCTGCGGCGCCCGCGAAGGTCGCGCCGCCGAACCGGGCGTCGGCGGAGAAGTTCGCGCCGGCGAACGCGGCGTGGTCGGCGAAGGTCGCGTCGTCGAATCGGGCGTCGCCGGACAGGGTCGCGCCGTCGAACCGGGCGTCGCCGGAGAAGGTTGCGTTGCCGAATCGGGCGTTGCCGGAGAAGGTTACGCTGTCGAACCACGCGTTGCCGAAGAAGGTTACGTCGTCGAACTCGGCGTTAGCGGCGAAGGTAGCGCTACCGAACCAGGCGTCGCCGGAGAAGGTCGCGCCGCCGAACCGCGCAGAACCCAGAAACTGTGCACGGCTGAAGTCGACGTTCTCGAGATAGGCCGTGCGAAAGTCGAAATCGACTGCCGACCAGCTGTATGTGGCCTTGGGCCGAAGGTGGTCGGTAATGACGCGGAGGATGGTTGCGCGAACTTCTCGGTCATTGTGCCGATATTCGTGGTGGTGCTCCCGGTCGTCGGCGCGGGTGTTGTCCGCCGTCGCGCGGTGCTGTTTGACGACCAGTTTGCTCTGGTGGTTGGCGCCGAGCTCCGGGCTGTAGGGCAAGCGGAGGTATCCGCACAGCACGTCGATGCATTGCTGGCGGCGCAGGCCGTCGGATTCGTCGGCGACACCGGCCATCGCGTAGACCCCGGCGATTCGGACCGCGACATCCGTCGCGCCGAGTTGGGCGGCTGCGGCGCCGAAGCGTTCGACAAATCGGCTCTGTTCCAGATCGCGTTGACGCCGGTAGGCGATGACCAGGGCGACTACGCCGCCGACACCGGCGACAACGGTCAATGCGACACGAGTGATATCGATTTCGGCGGCTTGCTTGGTTTCATCGACGGGCGTGAGCCAGCGGAGGAATCCGTAGGCCGCGAAGGCCACAGCCAGTCCGGCGAGCAGCGCTGCGGTGACCGCGGGGAACAGCCGTATTCGTCCCGCCCGGCGGCTGAATGCCGCGCGGGATTCCTTGGTCGACGCCGCCCGCAGCGCGGTCATTCTCGAATGTGCCTGTGCGCGAGGCGCGCTCACCCTCCTGGTCACTGCACGATTCTGCTCGATACCGAAAGTAAGCGCCATCGAGCGTGGAAACGGGCACAGCGCGAGACCTCCTCCGCCGTCGGCGTTCACCAGACCCGTCCGGAGCCTTTCACGGCAACCGGTGGCGACTTGAGAGCCTCGACGACTACTTCACTCGCGACTACCGCAACAACAGGCATGCCCCGAACTTTTCGTGCAAACCTCCGCGTTGATGCGCGAAAACCGCCGAATGCGAGGCGGTTTGCACGATTTGTTCAGCACCGAGGGCCGGCGGCGCTAGAAGTCCATGCCTCCGAGCCCGCGGGGCGAGGATTCGGGTTCGCCGGGCTGTTTGCCGCCGGTGGGATCGCTCGTGGTCGAGTGGTGTTCGGCGGCGAGATCGGTGTTCGGTTCGCGGCGGGGGTGGTGGACCATGGCCCACGCAGAATGTGCCGCTGCCGATATTCGCTGTCCCAGGTGGGCCGCAACTCCTGACATCGGATTACTCCTCGTCGGACGACTGTTCTTGTCTCGCGCATACCCGGTGCTGCCCGGAGCATGCGCTCGCCGCCGAGAGGGCGCTTCGGCATGCAGGCCGGACCGGAAGCGGTATCGAGCGCGGGATATCAGATGACATTCTGCCCTTGGTTGGGCCGGGCGGGGACGTCACGCTCGACAGTGACGAATGGTGGCCCGGTCGAGGGTCGAACCGATCCGAAAGGACAAGGAAGATGAAGCCGTTGTCGGAATCGCTCACGGATCTCGCGGCTCGGGTGAAGCAGTTCGAAGAGTCGTCTGCTGCCGCGCGGGAACGGAGTCGCACCGCGTTGCAGGCTCGGCGGGAGGAGCTGAGCGAGACCCTTCAGAACGAGGGAAACGAGTTCGAGAAGACCGCGGCGGACCTGCGGAAAGCCGCGCAGAGTTGGTGGTCGGACACTCAGGACGCCCTGGAACGCCAGATCGATGCGATGCGGGCCGATTTCCAGAAGTGGCAGGCCGACCTCAAAGCGCAGCGTGCGGAACGGACGGCCGGGGACGGCAAGACCGTTGAACCGGCGAGCAAGGACTGACCAACGATCGCGCCGTAGCCGCCTACCGCCGAGGCGGCTGCGGGCGGTGCTCGGCCTCCAGTTCGCCGCGCGAAGAGACCACTTCGAAGGCCGCTGTGAAATGCCGGCGCACGGCGATGACGGAGAGTGATGCAGATCACTGTCTGGTCCTGTCAGGAATTCGCGCTCTGTCTCGTTCAGGCAGCACGCGAACCAGACAGGAGCGAATCATGAAGCACCGCATCGTCGTTCTCGGGGCCGGATATGCCGGAACCTTCTGCGCCGGATACCTGGCCCGCCAACTGCACGCCGACGACTTCGACATCACCGTCGTCAATGCCGAACCCGATTTCGTCGAGCGGTTGCGGCTGCATCAGCTCGCCGCCGGGCAGGAACTGCGCCATCGGCCGCTGGCGGAGATATTCGCGGGTACGGGCATCCGGTTGCGCGTGGCACGGGTGACCGCCGTCGACGTCGAGGCCCGGACCGTCGCCGTCGCCGACGATGCCGGCATCGATCGGCTCGAATACGACACACTGCTCTACGCGCTCGGCAGCACCGCTGCCGATCAAGGGGTTCCCGGCGTCCACGAGCATGCCTTCCACGTGACCGCGCGTCCGGCGGCCCTGCGTCTGCGCGCCCGCCTCGACGAGCTGGGCGACGACGGAAAAGTGCTGGTCGTCGGCGGTAACCTGACTGCGATCGAGGCCGCCACCGAACTGGCCGAATCACGGCCGGGACTTCGAGTCGGCCTCGTCACCAGTGGTGAATTGGGTGGCTGGCTGGGCGCGAAGGGCCGCGGTCATCTGCTGCTTGCCTTCGACCGTTTCGGCATCACGGTTCACGAGCAGACAACGATCGGGCGCGTCGGGAAGGACGCCGCGGTCGCGACCGACGGCACCGTTTTCACGTCCGACGCGACGGTGTGGGCCGCGGGCTTCGCCGTCCACCCGATCGCTGCCGCCAGTGGTCTCGAGGTGGTCGCCAACGGTCAGATCACCGTCGACCGTCAGATGCGGTCGGTCTCGCATCCGGACGTCTACGTCGCCGGGGACAGCGTCTTCGTCATCGGCGAGAACGGCCGCCCGTTGCCGATGTCCTGTGCTTCGGCCGGATTCACCGGCATGCAGGCGACCGCGGCGATCATCGGCGACCGGACCGGACGCAAGATACCGACGACCTCGCTGTCGTATGTCGGCAACCACATCAGCCTCGGTCGCAGGGACGGGATCTTCCAGCTGGTCGACGGCGACGCGCACGCGAAGTCGTGGGCCCTGTGTGGCCGGCCGGCCGCGGTCGTCAAGTCGAAAATTCTCGACATCGCCGCGTGGAGTCTGAGCCATCCGACCTTCGGGAAGCCGAGTCACAAGTACCGCTGGGCCGGTACCCGAGAGAACTCGGCGCCGGTGGTCGCCGCCTAGAGTCGTGCTCATGGATACCGCCACCGTGGCGAGTTTCGAGGCCAGTCGGAATCGGCTGGCCTCGCTGGCCTACCGTCTGCTCGGCTCGGCCGCCGACGCCGAGGACACGGTGCAGGACGCGTTCCTGCGGTGGCAGGCCGCCGACCGAGGGTACGTCGAGGTGCCCGAGGCGTGGCTGACCAAGGTCGTCACCAATCTGGCGCTCGACCGCCTCCGTTCGGCGACAACGCGGCGCGAACGCGCGGTCGGCGCCTGGATGCCCGAACCGTTGCTCGACGGCGACCCGATGCTCGGCCCGGCCGATACCGTCGAGCAGCGCGAATCGGTGACCCTGGCGGTCCTCATGCTCATGGAGCGACTGTCGCCGATCGAACGTGCCGTTTACGTACTGCGCGAAGCCTTTTCGTACAGCCACGCCGAGACGGCCGAAATCCTCGACATCACCGAATCCGCGAGTCAGCAATATCTGCACCGGGCGCGACGTCGAATCGCCGCCGCCGGCACGACCACCGAAACGGACCGGGCAACTGCGCGCCGGATCGTCGAGGCGTTCGTCGCCGCCGCCTCCTCGGGCCGGACCGAACAGCTGGTGGCACTGCTGACCGACGACGCGACCGGCATCTCCGACGGCGCCGGTCTGGGATGGGCCGCGAAATTCATCCGGTACGCGACGCCGCAGCGGATCGCCGGTGCGGTGCGGGCCGGCTTCAAACCGACTCCGGCGAAGCGCAAACTCGCCGGCGGCTCGCCCGCCATCCATGCCGCCGTGGTCAACGCCTGTCCGGCCATGCTCGCCACGCTCGACGATCGCGTTGTGGGTGTGCTGATCCTGGAGGTCCGCGACGACAAGATCGCGGGCGTGCGCGGTATCGCCGCCCGGCAGCGACTCGGTCGCCTCACCGAGGAATGGCAGCGGCAGGAACACGATGTCCCGCTGATCGAATCGTGGTGACTACGAGCGGCCTACACCTGCTCGTCAAGCACCGCCAGGACCGCCGAGGTGTCGTGATAGTACGGCCGGAACTCGGTGATGAGGCCGTCTCGAAAGCTGATCCATTGCAGCAGTGAGGTTTCGAGTTCGCGTCCCGTGCGGCGCGCCCGCAAGCGCCCCCGGCTGTAGACGACGACTCGGTCGCCGTCGCTGAGAAACTGCTGGTCGTCGAACCATAGTCCGTCCCAGCTGTCGCCCATTGCGGCGATGAACTGCCGGAAGCCGTCGTGTCCGCGCCATTCGCCCCCGTAGGGCAGGCTCGATGCCTGGTACATGACGACATCGGATGCCAGATGCCGAGCCATCTCCCCGAACTCGGCCCCCTCCGTGAGATAGGCCGCTTCGGCCGCGTAGAACGCTCGCAAGGTGGTCATCACATCCGCCGTCATGCCCACGATCTTGGTGTTCGCGGCCTTACCGTGCTGGCGAGAATTCGACGTCGTGATGGGCGATCAATCGTCGTAATGTCGGCCCACACCGATGATGACGATCTCGGTCTCGGTCACGTAGTAGATCAAGCGATGTTCCCGGGTTATTCGCCTCGACCAGTTACCGGCGAGCTGGTGTTTGAGTGGCTCGGGTTTTCCGATACCTCGGAAAGGGTCGGCGAGGACTGCGGTGATCAGTTTGTTCGCCGCCCGCAAAACCGTTCGATCCCGAGTGAGCCACGACGAGTAGGTTTCCCAGCCGTAGGATGTGAAGACCAGCTTCCGGTCAGGCATCCGGGTCCAGCAACTCTCGCGCTTCGATCTCGCCTCGTTGCGCTTCGCGCGCCGACTCCAGCAAGCGAACCCCGCCGTGGGTCGCGAGTACGTAGAGCGTCTCCTGAATGGAATTCCAATCCGATTCCGCGACCAGAACCGCGTTTTCGCCGCTCTTCGTCACGACGGTGACCGTGTCGTGGTCGTCGTTGACCTGCTGTACCAGAGAAAACAGCTGTTGGCGCACGGTGGAGATCGGTAATGCGGTCATGGCGGCCCCTTCGTCTATCTTGTACAAGATATCGTACAAGACGACGCGGTGGCTGACGCAACGATCGCCGGCGAGCGGGTCCTCGCGGTGTCGAGCAGGCCGGCGCTGGTCCATACCTGTTCGACCAAGTCGCCGGGCGGCGTCTCGCCGGTCGCGAGCCGGGTGAGCAGGTCGATGCCGACCGCCCGGACGAGCGGTGCGGCGAACGGATCGTCGATGAGCTCCGGATCCGCGCGCGTCGCAATCGCCCGGGCCGCCGCAGCCATGGTGGCGGTCGAACCGACGCCCGTCGCCGGATCCCAGATGTCTCCGTCGTGCGTGGAAGTCATGGTCTCCCTTGTCTGCACCGTAGCTCGCTGTCACCGGTACGGATGCGAGCTATTGCGTTGTCGGGGAACGATTCCCGTGGTCACGCCACGATACGCCCGCCGATCGTCCGAGCCGCTGAGATTCTCGAACGCTCATACGGAGATGACCCGGCGCCCGCGAGCGTGGCCGGCCCGGCTGTCGATGTGTGCCGCGGCCGCCTCGGCGAGCGAGTACGACTTTTCCACCGGGATATGAAGCTTCCCGCGCGCGATGAGATCGGCGGCCTCGCCGAGCGCATCCGGCATACTTCCCGCTACGCCGGAGAATCGGACGCCGAACTCGGGTGCGCCGAGGTCGGCGATGGTGATCACCCGCCGTGGGTCCCCGGTCAGTTCGACGAGTTCGCGGAGGACGCCCGAACCGGCCAGATCGAGGGCCGCGTCGATACGCCCGAGTCGGCGCACGCGCTCGACCCAGCCCTCGCCGTAGGTGGTGGCGACGGCGCCGAGGCCGCGGAGATAGTCCTGGTTGGCCGCCCCGGCCGTGCCGATGACCGTGATGCCGCGCTCGCGGGCGATCTGGAGCACGGCCGATCCGACGCCGCCGGATGCGCCGCTGACCAGCAGGGTCTGCCCGGGGCGCACGCCCACCTGGTCGATGATGCGCAGTGCCGTCTCGACCACGGAGGGGTAGCCGGCCGCTTCGTCGAACGGCAGCCCGTCGGGCATGTTGGCCCAGGCGGTCAGCACCGCGAACTCGGCGTAGGTGCTCGAACCTTCGCCGAAGACATGGTCGCCGATCGCGAAACCCGTTACGCCCTCGCCGATTTCGTCCACCACGCCGGCCGCGTCCTGTCCCACTCCGGCGGGCAACTCGAGCGGATGGGCCTGCTGGAACTGGCCTTCGCGAATCCGCCAGTCGACGGGGTTCACGCCTGCCGCGCGCACGGCGATGCGGATCTGCCCGGGACCCGCGTGGGGCTCTTCGGCATCGACGAGTCGCAGGACTTCCGGACCGCCGAACTCGGCGAAGCTCACTTTCTTCATACGGCTGAGATCTTCGCGATGATCGAGGGAGCGTGGGCGGTCGCGCCCGGGGCCGATTCCGCTGCGGGATAAGCGATTACGTGCCGCCGCGGAATCGGCTCCGGTGGGTTCAGCCGACGACCGAACGGAAGAATTCGCGAATATCGGTGACAAGCTCCGCCGGCGCCTGGAGCGAAGCGAAGTGGCCGCCCACGGGGTATTCCTTCCAGCGCACGACCGTGTTGGCCGCCTCCGCCAGGCCCCGCACGGCCCGATCGCCCCGGAAGTTCGCGACCCCGGTGGGCACGCCCGAGGGCTCGGGTTTACTGCCCCACGACGCCCCGGACTCCCGGTAGATGCGGGCCGCGGAGCCGGCGGTGCCGGTGAGCCAGTAGGTCGTGACATCGGTGAGGATCATGTCGCGGTCGATCGGCGATTGATCGGTGGCAGTCGGATCCCAATCGACGAACCATTCGAGATTCCAGGCGAGCTGGCCCACGGGTGAGTCGTTGAGGGCGTAGGCGATGGTCTGGGGCCGCAAGGCCATCTGGGTCGCGTAGCCGTTGTGTCCGTACCACCACATCTGGTTCGCGATCGCCTTCGCGCGGTCCGCCTCCGACAGGTCGGCGAGTTCCCGGCCGGAGCCGCTCGCGGTCGCGGCGTCGGCCAGCGCGTTCACATGCACACCGATCACCTTGTCCGGTGCGACCCGCCCCAGGGCCGGGGAGATGAGACTGCCGTAGTCGCCGCCCTGGGCGCCGTAGCGTTCGTAGCCGAGTCGTGCCATCAGCGTTGCCCAGGCGCGCGCGACTCGCGGTACGTCCCAACCGGTTTCGCGGGTGGGTCCGGAGAATCCGAATCCCGGTACCGACGGCGCCACCACGTGAAATGCGTCGGACGGATCCCCGCCGTATGCGCGTGGATCGGTCAGCGGTCCGAGGATGTCGAGGAAGTCGGCGGGAGTGCTGGGCCAGCCGTGCGTGACGATCAGCGGCGTCGCGTCGGGCTCGGGGGAGCGGACATGCATGAAATGGACTGTCTGGCCGTCGATTTCGGTCACGAACTGCGGGACCTTGTTCAACCTCGCCTCGTGTTCGCGCCAGTCGTAGCCGGTGCGCCAGTACTCGGCCAGATCGATCAGGTAGTCGCGATCCACGCCGTAGGACCAGCCGACACCGGGCAGGGCATCGGTCCAACGGGTGCGGGCGAGCCGGAAATTCAGTTCGTCCAAGTCTTCCTGCGGGATATCGATGCGGAACGGGGTGATCGTCGTATCGGTCATGAGAAGAGCATCCGTCCCGTAT
Organism: Nocardia sp. 852002-51101_SCH5132738; assembly: GCF_001665695.1. NCBI lineage: Bacteria > Bacillati > Actinomycetota > Actinomycetes > Mycobacteriales > Nocardiaceae > Nocardia > Nocardia sp. 852002-51101_SCH5132738. Next base: position 14,284 of record NZ_LZML01000163.1, read on the forward strand.
AGGACGGAAACGGTCCTACACATGCGCGATGATCGATTCATGCCCGAAACCACGCCGGCGCGGCTGTTGCGGCTGCTGTCGCTGTTGCAGACACATCGCGACTGGTCCGGAACGGAGCTGGCCGAACGACTCGACGTCACCACCCGCACCATCCGGCGCGACGTGGATCGGCTGCGCGAGTTGGGATATCCGGTGCACGGCGTGCTGGGACCGGTCGGCGGATACCGACTCGGCGCGGGTGCGTCACTGCCGCCGCTGCTCCTCGACGACGACGAGGCGGTCGCCGTCACGATCGGACTGCAGACCAACACCACCGGCACTGTCGCCGGCATCGAGGAGACCTCGCTGCGCGCGCTCACCAAGATGGAACAGGTACTTCCGGCCCGGTTGCGCCACCGCGTCGACACATTGCGTGGCGCGGTGGTCGCGATGCCGCCTCGCTACGACCCCGGTCCCGCCGTCGACGCCGACCAGCTCACCGCCATATCCGCCGCCATCCGCGCCGCCGAGACGCTGCGCTTCGACTATCGCAGCCACACCGGCGACGACTCCCGGCGCAGCGTCGAGCCGCACCGCATCGCGCATTGGAGCCATCGGTGGTATCTCGTCGGCTGGGACCGCGACCGGGCCGACTGGCGTACCTTCCGCGTCGACCGCATGTCGCTGCGGACGCCCAACGGCCCGCGCTTCGCGCACCGGCCGTCGCCCGACGGCGATGTGGTGGCCTGCCTGCGCCGCACCATGGGCTTCGCGATGTGGCCGTACCGGTCGGTCATGCGCGTCCATGTCCCGGCCGAGCGGCTCGCCGGCCGCATCGAAGGTCTGGTCACCCCCATCGACGAGCACACCTGCCGACTCGAAATGGGTTCGGACTCCTACGCTTTGGTGGCCCTGGTGGTCGGCATGCTCGATGTGGAATTCGAGGTCGAATCTCCCCCCGAACTGGCGGAACACCTGAGGGCGCTCGCGAGCCGATTCACCCGAGCGGCAGGTGGATAGAGGCCGCGATACTCGCACCGTTCAGCCGGAGAGAACGGGCCGGGCAGGGCGAGTGGCTCCCTGCCCGGCCTCGCTCGATCAAGGACGCTCAGGACGACCCGGTGCCGGCGCCGAGTTGGCCGCCTGCGCCGAGGTTGATGCCGAGCAAGCTGAGAAAGAGGTTGAATGCGGTGGACAGGTCCATAGGACTTCTCCTGTCGTTGTCGATACATGATTTCTTTCCGACACGATTTTCAGTTGTATGGCGTTTATCGGGCCGGTTCCGCGACCTGTTAGCAGCGTTTCGTGAAAATGATTCGGATCACATCAAATGAGTTGCAGATCGCTGGAGCGGGTAATTCGGTCATGTGTCCAATATTCGAGTTCGCCGCTATGACGACGCTGTCACGTCGGTGCATAAATGACGTATCTGACCAGCTTGCAGCGGTTTTTATTGGATAAAATTCGCATTTTCGAATTCGCGGAGGCTACTCATGTCCGAAGGTTTGGATCTTCCACTGAGGCAGCTTGGCATACCCAACGAATCGAGGGTGAAACCCAGAGAGTTCGCTCTTTTCCGACCGATAATTTCTACGCGAGGCCGGGCGTCGGGGAGCAGTACGAACACCGCTTCGTCCGCGGTCCGGAGGGCACCGTCGTCGGCTCGGCCGAGGACATCGGCTGACGGCGGACACACCACCGGAAGACGTCGGATTCACCCCGAACGGTGGAGCAACCACCGGTTGTGAACAGCGATACTGGCCGAGGAGCGCCGTTGTCATTGATCACCGTTTCGAGGAAAGTGAGGATGATTCCCGATGTCCACTCATCAGGCTGTGCACATCCGATCCGCCGGTGACGCGTTGAAAGTGGTGGAGGTCGACACCACCGCGCCGCCCCGCGACCATGTGCGGATCCGGGTCTCGGCGTGTGGTGTCTGCGGCACGGATCGGGCGTTCGCCGGTGGCGGATTTCCCGGCATGTCCTGGCCGCTCACCCTGGGACACGAGATCGCGGGCACCATCGCCGAACTCGGCGACGGTGTGGACAACTACGCGCCCGGCGACCGCGTCGCGGTGGGCTGGTTCGGCGGGCACTGCGGCGAGTGCATTCCCTGCCGGCAGGGAGATTTCATTCATTGCGTGAACCTGCGGGTTCCCAGTTGGCACTACCCCGGCGGATATGCCGAGTCGGTGACGGTCCCGGCCAACGCGCCGGCCCGCATCCCCGACGAGTTGTCGTTCAGCGAGGCCGCGCCGATGGGATGTGCCGGCGTCACCACCTTCCACGCCCTGCGTGAGAGCAGGGCACGGCCCGGCGACCGCGTCGCGATCCTCGGCATCGGCGGACTCGGACACCTGGGCGTTCAATTCGCGCGTGCGATGGGCTTCGAAACGATCGCGATAGCGCGCGGTGCGGGCAAGGCCGAGGACGCCCGCGCGCTGGGCGCCCACCACTACATCGACTCGACCGCGGTCGAGGTCGGCGAGGCATTGCGGGAACTCGGGGGCGCGGCGGTCGTCCTCGCGACGGCGGGCAATTCCGCCGCCATGGCCGATACGGTCGGCGGGCTGCAGCCGCGCGGTGAACTGATCACCATCGGCGTCACGGCCGATCCGCTGCCCATCAGCCCGATGCAGCTGATCGTCCCCGGCCTGCGCGTCATCGGCCATCCGTCCGGCACCGCGCGCGATGTCGAGGAAACGATGGAGTTCGCGGTGCGATCGGGTGTCCGCGCGCGCATTCAGGAACTACCGCTCGAGCAGGCGGCGCAGGCCTACGCCGATATGGAGCAGGGCCGCGCCCGCTACCGCATGGTCCTCACGATGTAATGCGGTGACCAGCGCAAATTCCATATCAGCGATCGTGTCAGGCCGACGTCAGGGGCGTATCAGCCGGCCACCGCACAGTTGTCCCCATGAACAGCACAGCAATTGCCGCCTCCGGGTTGCGGAAGGCGTACGGGGACAAGACGATCCTCGACGGGATCGACCTGACCATCGAGGCCGGGACGATCTTCTCGCTGCTCGGCCCCAACGGGGCCGGGAAGACGACGACCGTGAACGTGTTGACCACGTTGGCGAAGGCCGACGGGGGAACGGCTCGGATCGCGGGACACGACCTGGCCACCGAGGGCAAGGCCGTGCGGGCGGCGATCGGGGTGACCGGGCAGTTCGCGGCGGTCGACGATCTGCTGACGGGAGAGGAGAACCTGCGGCTGATGGCGGGGCTGCATCGCCTGCGCGGGGATGCCGGCAAGCGGGTGGTGGCCGAACTGCTGGAGCGGTTCGATCTGGTGGAGTCCGCGGGTAAGCGGGCGGCGACCTACTCCGGCGGTATGCGCCGGAAGCTGGATCTGGCGATGACGTTGGTCACCAAACCGCAGATCGTGTTCCTCGACGAGCCGACGACCGGCCTGGATCCGCGCAGCCGGCGCACCATGTGGGACATCGTGCGGGAGTTGACATCCGAGGGTGTGACGATCTTCCTCACCACCCAGTATCTCGAGGAAGCCGATCAGCTGGCCGACCGGATCGCGGTACTCGACCAGGGCCGCCTCGTCGCCGAAGGCACCCCCGACGACCTCAAGCGCCTGGTGCCCGGCAGCCACATCCAGCTCCGGTTCGCACAACCCGAGGAACTGGACGCGGCGGCGCACAGCCTGCCCGGCGCCACCCGCGACGACAGCGCACTGACCCTGCGCGTGCCCGGCAACGGCGGCACGAAATCGCTGCGCCACCTGCTGGATCGGCTCGCCGAATCCTCGGTCGAGGCCGAGGAGGTCACCGTCCACACCCCCGATCTCGACGACGTTTTCCTTTCCCTGACCGGTCACGCGACCACGGAGGTTTCCCCGCGATGAGTACGATCACCCTGCCCGCACCCCTGTCCGATGCGTCGATGATGTTGGGCCGCAACTTCACCCACATCGCCCGCACTCCCGTCACCATCTTCAACGCGGCACTGATGCCGGTCGTGATGATGCTGATCTTCGTCTACGTCTTCGGCAATGCCTTCGATGTCGGCGGCCACTACATCGATTACGCCACACCGGGTTTGATCCTGCTGGCCATCAGCTACGGACTGTCCGGCACCGCGGTGTCGGTGAGCTCCGACATGGCGAAGGGCATCATCAACCGGTTCAAGGTCATGGACGTCTCCCGCAGCGCGATCCTGATCGGTCACGTGGCGGCGACCATGCTGACCAACCTGGTGGCCATCGCGGCCGTCATCGGTGTGGCCTTCGCGCTGGGCTTCCGCCCGCCGGCGAGTGCGACGGACTGGCTGGCCGCCATCGGCATCATGGTCGCGACCTCGTTCGCGGCGTCGTGGCTCACCGTCGCGCTGGGAATGGCCGCGAAGACGCCGGAATCCGCCGGTATGAGCGTGGTGCCGCTGATCATGCTGCCCTTCGTGAGCAGCGCGATCGTGCCGGCCGACAAGATGGGCCAGGGCATCCGGCAGTTCGCGCAGTACCAGCCGTTCACGCCGATCATCGAATCACTGCGCGGATTTCTCGAAGGACACCCGTCCGGCGGCTACACCGCCGCCGCGCTCGCCTGGTGCGCCGGATTCGCCGTGGTCGGATTCTTCTGGTCGCGTGCCACGTTCAACAAGCGAGCGTAGCCGCCGCCAATTCCTCCCAATTCGCTTGTGTCCCTTCCGTCGTCGCCTCGGTGAACCGCTGGTCATCGAGGCGACGTCGTGCTGTCTGCTCGATCCGCTCCACATCCGGCTGGGATCGGTCGACCAGTCCGCGAACCGCGGCACTGGCCGCCAGCAACCGGACCGCCTGTTCGTCCTGTCCGGCCCGCGACGCCAGATCCGCGATTCCCACCAGCATCAAGGCGGTGAGCGGTGCGTAGCCGGCGCCGGTCGCGGCTCGCAGCGCGGCGGCGTGCAGTGGGCGTGCGACATCCAAATCTGTTGCGAGACAACCGAGTTGATGGTTCGTCAAGGCGTCGACGTAGTTCCGGTCGGTGTCGCCGCCCTGCATGGATGTCGCGATCTCGATCTGCCGGCGGGCTTGTTCCGTATCGCCTTGCCAGCGGGCCAGTTCTGCCTTGGTGAAGGCGAATTCGGCCAGAGCGTTCGGCCAGGCGGACCGGTCCGCGTACCGCTGCGCCTCGGTCATGGCGTCGGCGCTCGCCTCCGCATCGCCCAGCAGCCAATACAATTGAGCCTGGCGCGCGCGGATCAGGAAGACGTCCTCGATGGCGCCGACCTCGGTGACGACCGCGATGGCCTCGTCGAGATGTGCGCAGGCGATGGCGAATTCGCCGCGCATGGCGATCCTGTTCGCCAGCTCGGTCAGGGCGAACGACATTCCCCACCGCTCGCCGAGCGCGCGGAATTCGGCCAGTGCCGTCTCGAGATGCTCGTCCGCCTCCCGGCCGGGGAAGCCGAGGGCGATCCGCGCCTTACCCACCTGTAACCGGGACAGCGCACGCACCCACGGATCGTCGTGGGTGAGCAACGGTTCGAAGGCGGTCAGGAACTCGTCTCCGCCGCGCAACATGCGTTGCAGGGCGCCGATGAATGCCAGGAGCGGATAGTCGGATTCGCTGTTCCGGCCGAGGTGGTAGGCCTTGTGGACCCATTCGGCGACCTGGTGCTCGTCGTTCGGGCCGGAACTCATGAAATGCACGATCAGGCCGTAGACCCTGGCCCGGAATTCGTCGTCGCCGGTCTCCGCCGCGGCGCCGGCACTGCGTGGTGAATCTTCGCTGCCGCCTTCGTGCCCGCCGATTCGCGCGGTTGTATCGGTGGCACTCTCGAGGGCACTGCGTGGTGATGCTTCGCTGCCGCCTTCGTGCCCGCCGATTCGTGCCGCGGCGGTGATCAGTTCCATCCCCTCGGCTTTGTGCCCGCCGAGCCACCAGTACCAGCCGGCGGCCGCCGCGAGCCGCAGCGCGCCCGCCGTGTCGTCGTCGGCGAGCGCGCCGCGCAGGGCGGCCGCGATATTGTCGTGTTCGGCCTCGAGCCTGGCGAGCCACTCCAGCTGCTCGGCGCGGCGCAGATGCGGCTCCGCGGTGTCGGCGAGGGTCGTGAAGTACGAAAGATGGTGCCGGCGAACGTGTTCCGATTCGCCGGCCGCGACCAGGCGGTCGTATGCGTACTGTCTGATCGTTTCGAGCATCCGGTAGCGGGGTTCGCTGTCGGCCGTGTTGAGCAGCAGCGACTTCTCGGTCAGTGCCGTCAGCAAGTCGAGCACCTCCCACTGCTCGACTTCCCCCGGTGCGTCTGAGATGGCGCAGATCTGCTCGGCCGCTTCGAGACTCGCACCGCCCGCGAAGACCGCCAGCCTGCGCAGCACCGTCCGCTCCGGGTCGGTGAGCAGTTCCCAGCTCCAATCGACCACCGCGCGCAACGTACGGTGCTGCGGGATGGCGGTGCGGCTGCCGCCGGTGAGCAGGCGGAACCGATCGTCGAGGCGGTCGGCGAGCTGGTCCAGGGACATGGTGCGCAGCCGGGCCGCGGCCAGCTCGATGGCCAGCGGTATGCCGTCGAGGGCACGGCAGACGCGCGCGATGGTCGACAGGGTGGCGGGATTCGTCATATCCAGATCGGTCCGGACCGCGCCGGCCCGGTCGCGCAGCAACTGCACGGCGGGGGAGGATTCGATCTCGGCCGGTCCGGCGTCCTCGTCCGGCAGCGCCAGCGGCGCCACCTGCCACAGCGCCTCGCCCGTGATGCCGAGCGGTTCACGGCTCGTGGCGAGAATCCGCAGGCCCCGGCATTCTCCGAGCACCCGGTGGGCGAAGGCCGCCGCGGCGTCGATCACGTGCTCACAATTGTCCAGGATCAGCAGCGTCTCGCGGTCGCGGATCGCCGCGACGAGCCGGTCGACCGGTTCCGCATCCGGTGCGCCGCCGAGCAGTGCGTCGCGCAGCCCGAATGCGGCCAGCGCCGACTGCGCCACGTCACCGCCGGCGCCGACGGACGCCAGCTCCACCAGCCAGGCCCCGTCCGGCAGATCGTCGAGCAGGGTGCGTGCGGTTTCCAGCGCCAGCCTGGTCTTCCCCGAGCCGCCCGGACCGGTCAAGGTGGTGAGCCGGTGGTTCGCGATGAGTTCGCGCACGGCGGCGATGTCGGTGTATGTGCCGACGTAGCTGGTCAATTCGGCCCGCAGGTTGGTCTTGCGTTCGCTGTCTCGCGGTCCCGCTTCGCCGCGCAGCAGGGCCACGTGCAGATCGGACAGTTCCGGTGCGGGATCCACACCCAGGGTGTCGGCGAGTGCTTCGCGGGCCCGCTGGTAGACGAGCAGGGCCTCGGCGCCGCGGCCCGCCGCGGCCAGGGCCCGCATCAACGCGGCGACCAGTCGTTCCCGGACCGGATGCCGGGCCACCAACTCCGTGAGTTCGGCGACCAGTTCCGGTCCGCGACCGAGGCGAATCTCCGCTTCGTACAGGTCTTCCAGCGCTGCCAGCTGCAGCCCCTCGAAGCGGGTGACCACCGCCTCGACCGCCGCACTGTCGCGCATATCGATGTCCTGCATCGGCGCCCCGCGCCACAGCACGAGGGCCTCGCGCAGCAGGTGCGTCTGCCGGACGACGTCGCCGCCACGCGCCTGATCGAGGAGCCGTTCGAACCGCAACGCGTCGACCGCGTTCGGATCCACCGCCAGCCGGTAGCCGCCCGCCTGCCCGTCGAGCGAACCGTCCGGCAGCACCCGGCGCAGCCGGGAAACCAACGCCTGCAACGCATTTGCCGCGTCGGCAGGCGGTTGCTCACCCCAGATCCAGTCGACCAGCGTCGCTTTGGGGACCGCGCGGCCGGGTTCGAGTGCGAGGGCGATCAACAGCGCCCGCAACCGGGCGCCCGGTATCTCGATCACTGCACCGTCATCTGCCCGGATGTCGAGCGTTCCAAGCATCCCGATTCGCACCCGGATCATTCTGCCGTGGTCGGCCGGCCCGTGTGAGATCGCCCGGTCCACGGCTGACAAGAACACCGGAGAAGCCGGAATCGACCCTGTGACCAGCGGAAACAGTATGTCAGCGGGCATGTCAGCCCGGCATCAGCCCGATATCAGCCGGGTTGGCGACAGTAGTTCTCGTGAACAGCACAGCGATCCGCGCCGCGGACCGGTTCACCGGCCGGATCCCCCGATCCCGCCGCCCGATTCCCAGCAGAGCCCAGGAGAACACCATGCCTACCTTCCAGACCCCGGAACCGATCGCCGTCGCCGTCGAGGTGCTGTCCGGCACCGTCACTGTCATCGCCTCCGACCGCACCGACACCGTCGTCGCGGTCCGTCCCGCCGACGCGGCCAAGAAGGCCGACGTGCGCGCCGCCGAGGAGACGCGGGTCGATTTCGCCGACGGCGCCCTGACCGTGACGACGCCGAAGGACTGGCGAACCTACACTCCCTTCGGCGGCAACCCGTCGATCGAGGTGACCGTCGAGGTGCCGACCGGTTCCGCTTTCCGGGGCACCGCCGGTGTGGGCCGAATCCTCGGCACCGGTGAACTCGGCGACTGCGTGCTGGAGGTGTCGGCCGGTGACATCGTCGTCGAGCGTCCGCTCGGTTCGGTGACCGCCAAGACCGCCCAGGGCAATATCCGCATCGGCGAGGCCACCCGCGGTGTGCTGCGGCTGGAGACGTCGGTGGGCGATCTGGAGGTCGGCATCCGTCCGGGTAGCGCGGCGCGGCTGGAGACCACGGTCGCGAGCGGCGCCGTGCACAACCAGCTCGGGCCGGTCGACGGCGCGCAGGACGACGAGCACACCGTGCGGGTGTATGCGCGCAGCGCCCTCGGCAACGTCGTCATCCAGCACGCGTCCGCCGCCTAGTTCCCCTCGATATCCGCCGATCCGTCTCCCGAGAGGAATACGCCATGACCCGAACGGTTCCTGTCCCGCACGGCCTGCCCATGGAACGCGATGCGGGCCCCTTCGATCCGCCCCGCGAGATCACCCGCTTGCGTGATGCTCACCCCGTCGGCCCGATGATCTTCCCCGACGGACACGAAGGCTGGCTGGTCACCGGATACGACGAGGTGCGCAGCCTGCTGGCCGACCCGCGCTTCAGTTCGCGCCAGGACATCGGCGTTCTGCATGTGCCGTACGAGATTCCGGGCATGCCGGTCGCCACCGAGCCGTCGCCGCAGATCCCGGGCGTCTTCATCGCGATGGATGCGCCGGACCATACCCGGTTGCGGCGCAAGCTCGTCGGCGCCTTCACCGTCAAACGGATGAAGCAGCTCGAAGACCACATCGTGGACGTCGTCGAGCGGCAACTGGAGGCGATGGCCCGGCTGACCCCGCCGGTCGACCTGGTGGCGGAGTTCGCGCTGCCGGTGCCCTCGCTGGTGATCTGCGAACTGCTCGGCGTTCCCTACGAGGACCGCGACACCTTTCAGGTCAACTCGGCCAAGTTCCTCGTCAAGGACCAGGCGCTCGAGGAGAAGATGGCGGCCTACGGCGCGCTGACGTCCTATCTGGCCGAACTGGTCGTCCGCAAGCGCGCCCAACCGGGTGAGGACATCCTGTCCGACCTGGCCCGCCACGACGACCTCACCGTCGAGGAGCTGACCGGCATCGCCTTCCTGCTCCTGCTGGCGGGGCACGAGACCACCGCGAATATGTTGGGGCTCGGCACATTCGCGCTGCTCGAGCATCCGGAGCAGGCGGCCGAACTGCGTGCGGATCCGGCGCTGGTTCCCGATGCGGTCGAGGAACTGATGCGCTATCTCTGCGTCGCCGACATCTTCTACCGCTACGCCACCGACGACATCGAACTGGGCGGTGAAACCATCGGCAAGGGCTCGACCGTCGTCGTCTCGCTGCTGGCCGCCAACCGCGACCCGCGCCGCTTCGACGACCCCGACACTCTCGACGTGCATCGCACGGCCCGCGGCCACCTGTCCTTCGGCCACGGCATGCACCTGTGCCTCGGTCAGCAACTGGCACGGATCGAAATGCGCGCCGGATTCGCCGGCCTGCTACGCCGCTTCCCGACCCTGGCCCTCGCCGTCCCGGCCGATGCGGTGAGGTTGCGGACCGATATGAATATCTATGGGGTGCACGAACTTCCGGTCACGTGGACGGATGTCGCGGAGTAGCCGGAGCGGTCGGGCGCGGCGGTTCAGGCGGCCGGGGTGATGTGCTCGGCCGATCCGCCGATCACAGCCGCATCGGGTCCGGCGAGGGTGCGGATGAAGGCCAGTTGCGCGGCCCGGCCTTCGGCGACGACGCGCTCGAACTGGCCCGGGATCAGCCGGGCCCGCGCCGACCGCGCGAGGTTGACGGGTATGCGCAGCACGGGATACCAGGGCAGGGTGCGACTGGGCAGGCCGAGTCGCTTCATGGCGGACGGGCCCAGATACATCATCGCGATCGACAGGTGCTGGGACCGGGCGATCCGCCGCCGCAGTCCCGGCAGCCGGTCGTAGTGCCAGCCGAGCGGTTCGTCACGCATCGGGATCGCGAGTTGGCGGGAGGTGTCGTCCGGGTTCGTGATGGCGGTCATCGTGTGGTAGAGAATGCGGACGCTGTCGCGAAAGTCGTTGGGCAGGAAGCGTTCCTCGACACCCATCACCCAGCCGACGTAGCGGGCCAGGTGGGCCATGGCCTCCGCGTCGCGGGGCGTGATGACGACGCCCATGCCGATGGCGCCGATCATCGGGGCGATCAGCGCGCCGACCAGTGTGGCGGCCATATCGGTCTGATTGATCGGCAGTCCCCACTCCTCGGCCTGCCAGTCCGGCATGGCGGCCACGTGGCGCCGCACCAGCGAGTGGATCAGCCGGACGTGCACGGTCGAGCGAAAACCGTTGCCGCCCGGCGCCATTCCGCCGGCCGCGGTGACATCCATCGCCCACTGCGTGGTCTCGGCGAATCGCTTGGCCGGGCCCTTTTCCAGGGCGCCGGTGCGCAGCAGGGTCTTGTTGAAACCGGAGGCCAGGTATCCGCCCAGGAACGACATGTCGCGGGCGACGTAGATCCCGTCGCGGCCGCCCAGGCAGGAGACGCGCTCCGCGTGGCGGATCTTTCGCCGATCCACCCACTCGGGTACCGCTTCGACGTATTCGAAGAATTCGCGCAGGGGCGCCGGGGCATCCGGTACCGCGGCGATGCCCTCCCGCAGGGCGCGGTCGAACAGCGGCCGGGTCGTGGCCATGCCCTCGCGATACATCCAGTCCACGAGCTCGTCCATCGGCCGGTCGCCGACGGTCAGTGCCTCGCCCAGTTCGCGAAATTCGGCCGGGCCCGGTGCGCCGAGCCCGAGCATCCGGGCGAGCGTGCCGAGACCGGGCCCGGGGACGGGCCGGGGTGAGCTCGGGTGCCGGAGCGGAACGGTCGGCGTCACGATGTCCTCCTCGTCGAAGATCTGGCAAGATCCTCTACCAGAAATCGACTTTTGGCAAGACCGCCTACCAAAAGCGGCGACCCGCAGTCCGCCGTGAGTCTCGGTCGATGTTCCTTTTGTACGCCGTCCGATTCCGGTGGATGATGCTGCTTACCATTCGTCGTCACCGGAGGTCATGGTGGAGATCGCGTACTGGATCGTCGGCGCGCTGCTGGCGGTCGTCTACCTCTACTCGGGCGGGATGAAGATGCTGCGGTCGAAGGACCGGCTGCGCCCGATGATGGGGTGGATCGACACCGTGCCGCTGGGCCTGGTGCGAGGCATCGGCGCGAGCGAGGTCCTCGGCGCGGCCGGGCTGATCCTGCCGCCGCTGACCGGGATCGCCGTGGTTCTCGCGCTCGTCGCCGCCATCGGATTGGCGCTGGTGCAGGTCGGTGCGATCGTGGTGCATCTGCGCCGCGGCGAGGTGAAGCTGATCGGCCTGAATGTGGTCCTGCTGGCGCTGGCCGTCGTCGCCGCGTGGTTGTCCACCGTGTGGTTGTGAGCAGGGTTCGAAACTCCAGGTGGGGAATCCTCGGCAATTCGGTATGGTGCCTCGAAATTACTTATAGCCCCACGTAGATTGCAGAAATCGGTCGCGGCTCGGAACTCGCGACCGAATGACAGCGAGCCTGTGGCAAATAAATCGCTCGTGCGGCCGAAAGGAACGGCGGATGGGCACCGTGATCGGGAGGACCCTGCCCTTGGCCGCCGCGATCGCGGTGAGTCCACTGCCGCTGATCGTGGCGGTCCTGATGCTGGTGTCGGGGCAGGCGCGGGCGAAGAGCAGTGGATACCTGCTCGGCCGGATCTGCGGGTTCGCGGTGCTCGTCACCGCGGTGGCCTGGCTGATCGGCGCGTCCGCGGCCCGGCATCTGCATCCCCATCACGCCTCGACCGCGACCTCGCTCATACGCCTCTTCGGCGGGATCGGGTTGCTCGGTGTCGCGGCGTGGTTCGGGTTCCAGCGCGGGCGCGGCGAGGCGAAGCCGCGGAAACTGTGGGACCGAGTCGACCGCGTGACTCCGGCGGGCGCCTTCGGGCTCGGTGTGGCGCTCGTCGTCGTCGACGTCAGCACCCTCGTCCCCGCCGTCATGGGCGGGCTCGACATCGCCGAGGCGCGGCTGCCGGCGCCGAGAGCGGTGGGCGCCGGTGCGATCTTCCTCGTGATCGCGCTGGCCTCGTGCATCGCGCCGGTCGTCGCGTACCTGGTCGCGGGCGAGCGGCTCGATCAACCCCTGGCCGCCACCAAAACCTGGCTGGTCGCCAACGACCGAACCGTGATGATGGTGCTGCTGCTGCTCGTGGGAACGATGCTGATCGGCCGAGCCATCGAAGCCCTGACCTCCGGATAGCCGCGGCGGTTCAACGGTGGCGCACCGGTGATGTAGATCACTGTCGCGGGTTGTTATGCGACGGGCTCGACGGGCGTCTTGTGTGCGTCCACGCAACGAAGGGGGCTCGGCGACGGTGGCGGATTTCGTCTCGCCCGCCGCCGGTCGGCCTCCTCTGTCCGAAGGAAAAGCCATGCGTATCACCATCTTCGGGGCCAACGGTCCCACCGGCCGCCAGCTCACCGCGCAGTCGCTGGCCGCCGGACATCAGGTCGCGGCGGTGACGCGGCAGCCGGGCGAATTCCCGCTGCGCCATGAGCGGCTCGACGTGATCGGCGCCGATGTGCTCGACCCGGCCGCGGTCGACACCGCGGTGAAGGGGTGCGAGGCGGTGCTGTCCGCGCTCGGGGTGCCGCCGAGCAAGGAACCGATCACCACGTATTCCGAGGGCGTGTCGAACATCGTGACGGCGATGCGACGGCACGGGGTGAGCCGGATCGTGGTGGTGAGTTCGGCCGGCGTCGATCCGCGCCCCTACAGCGAGGGCGGCTTCCTCTTCAATCGGCTGCTGGTGCCGTATGTGACGCGGGTGGCGGGCAAGACGCTCTACGACGATATGCGGCGGATGGAAGCACTGCTGCGCGACAGCGATCGGGAGTGGACCGTGGTGCGTCCGAGCGGACTCTACGACCGCCCGGACGTCACCGATTACACGATGGTCGAGGACTACGCCGACGGGATCTTCACCGCCCGAAGCGATCTGGCCGCGAGCATGCTCGCCGCCGTGACCGAGGGCCGTTTCGTCCGCGCCGCGGCCGGTGTGATCACCACCGATTCCGGTAACCCCACCCTGCTGCGATGGATCCGGCAGCAGGCGAGCGGCGGCCACTGAACCATGCCCCACCCAAGGTATGGAAATTTCATTCTCGATGTTGGAGAATCCGATTAGCAAGTGAGCGATCGCTCGGCGCGGGTGGTCGGGAATCCGGCATCGGGCATCGGTGTGCCCGAGTGGCAATGAACGAGGTGCGTTATGGCTGGGCGGGTAGAGGGCAAGGTCGCCTTCATCACTGGTGCGGCACGTGGCCAGGGGCGAAGTCATGCGGTGCGGCTCGCGGAGGAGGGCGCCGACATCATCGCCGTCGACGTCTGTAAACCGGTGAGCGGTACCGATCTGATCCCGGCTTCGACCCCGGCCGATCTGGCCGAGACGGTGGAGCTGGTCAAGGGTCTCGGCCGGCGCATCGTCACCGCCGAGGTCGACGTCCGCGATTTCGACGCGTTGAAGGCCGCCGTGGACAACGGGGTCGAGCAGCTGGGCCGGCTCGACATCATCGTGGCGAACGCCGGGATCGGCAACGGGGGTGCGACCCTGGCCGAAACCAGTGAGCAGGACTGGAACACGATGATCGGCATCAATCTGGAAGGTGTCTGGAAGACCGTGAAAGCCGGTGTGCCGCATCTGATTTCCGGCGGCAACGGCGGCTCGATCATCCTCACCAGTTCGGTGGGCGGACTCAAGGCCTATCCGAACACCGGGCATTACGTCGCCGCCAAACACGGCGTGGTCGGCTTGATGCGGACCTTCGCGGTCGAGCTGGGCGCGAATTCGATCCGGGTCAATTCGGTCCATCCGACCAACGTGAACACCCCGATGTTCATGAACGAGGGAACGATGAAGATGTTCCGCCCGGATCTGGAGAATCCGGGCGTCGAGGATTTCGAACCGGTGGCGAAGTTCATGCACGTCCTGCCGGTCGGCTGGGTCGAGCCGGTGGATATCAGCAATGCGGTGCTGTTCCTCGCCTCGGACGAATCGCGCTACATCACCGGCCTGCCGGTGACCGTCGACGCGGGCAGCATGCTCAAGTAGGCGTGCCGGCGAGTACGGCCACACCCGTCCGGCCGCCGTCGACGTCCACGACGGTGCCGTGCACGAACGATGCCTCGTCGGAGGCCGGGAAGACCGCGGCCGTCGCGATGTCCTCGGCGGTTCCGGCCCTTCCGGCGGGTGTGCCGTGCATCATGGCGCCGGCGGCGGGGTCACGCTCCGGCGGCAGCACGACGCCGGGCGAAATGGCGTTGACGCGAACGCCTTTCGGGCCGAACTCCGCCGACCACGCCCGCGTGAGGGTTTCCACCGCTCCCTTCGTCGAGGCGTAGAGGGCGCCGACGGGCACGCTCAGCCGCGCCACCCACGAGCCGAGATTCACGATCACGCCGCCACCCGCCTCGACCATCGCCGGAGCCACCGCCTGGGTGAGGAAGAACGGCGCCTTGACGTTGACGGCGTAGAGGCGGTCGAACATCTGCTCGTCGGCGGTCGTCGTGGTCGCCGGCGGAAAGATCCCGGCATTGTTGACCAGGATGTCGATGCGCCCACCGAGCGCTCGGGTGGCCGCATCCGCGAGCGCACGGGCGGAGGCCGCACTGCCGTCGAGGTCGGCGTGCACATAGTCGGCGCGGCCGCCGCCCGCGCGGATCTCGGCAACGACCGCGGCACCGCGCTCGTCGTCGCGGCCGGAGACGACGACATGCGCCCCCGCCGCGGCGTAGGCCACCGCGATGGCGCGTCCGATATTGCTGGTGGAACCCGTGATGAGGGCTGTTCGGCCCGGGAGTCGTGACATGAGACCGAAGCTACGAGCGATTTTTTGGACCAGCAAGTCCAAAGTTGCCCGGGCGACTTCGGCTAGGCCCCGCCGAAACCCCGGTACGGGCTCAGGGGGATCACGGTGAATTCGGAGACTCCGGCCGCGGCCATGGGCAGTGCCGCGACGATCGCGTTCGCCTGTTCGGCATCGGCCGCCTCGATCGTGAAGCAGGCACCGGCGATATCGCCGCGCAACCAGATCTGGCGGACGACGCCGTCGAGATAGAGCTTGCGGACGTGCTCGGTCTCGGCCGGTAGTACTTTCTCGAAATCCGCGTCGGTGAACGATTCGGTGCGGCGCCGGGAAAGAACCATGAATTGCACTGTGCCTCCTGGTGTTCATCGGTTCGGACGACCATTCTCTCGCCTCGGTGCCGCGGCATCCGGCGTCGTCGCTTCCCATGAGTTGGGCGAGAGAATGTGACAACTCTTCACTCACCGTTGACCGTCGATGCCCGGCTGCCTACAGTGATCGGAACCGGCTCGGTGCGGCTCGGCCCTCGGATCGAGGTCGCCGCGGGTCGAAACCCGCTGTCGCGCACGGAGGTTCGAATGAACGACGCTCGTCGGTTCGTGGTGATCGGCGGTGGTCTGGCCGGGCTGGCATCGGCCGTCTGGCTGGCCGAGGCCGGGAAGCGGGTGACGTTGCTGGAGCGCCGGGCCCGGCTCGGTGGCCGCACCCAGGCGATGACGGTCGCCGAGGTCGGCGATACGCCCGACAATGGTCAGCACGTGATCGCCAGCGGCTACCACCACCTCTTCCGGTATCTGGCGAGCATCGGCACCGAGAAATATCTGGAATTTCCCACCGGGGGAACGCTGCGCTGGCCGGGTGGACGCGCAACGGCGTTGCACACCAGAGGTATTCGAGCCTTCGGCACACTGCTGGGCGCACATCCGGATGCCGGGTTCGGCGAGCGGCTGGCCGCGGCGCGGGCGACGATGCGGTTGGGTCTGCAGTGTCTGTTCCAGCCCGCGGACCTGGCCGACATCACCACCGAGCAGTGGTTCGAGCGTATCGGTATGCCCGCGAAAGCGCGTGAGGCGCTGTGGGATTGGCTGGCGCTGGGCATCGCCGCCGAGCCGGTGCAGCGGGAATGCGCGAAGGTCTTCGCCGATGTGCTGGCCACCGGCATCCGGCTGGGAGTGCGGGATCGGCGAGCGGTCACCATCGGCTATCCGACCGTCGACCTCGATACGCTCTACATCACCGGTGCGGAGGAGGTGTTCCGCCGCCACGGAGTCGAGGTCCGCTATCGCGCGGTGGCTGACCGGATCCGGATCGTGGACGGCGCGGTGACCGGTGTCGATCTGGTGGACGGCACCACGGTCCCGGCCGATGCCGTGATCTGTGCGGTACCCAATTCCCGGATCCACGGCCTGCTCGACGATCTCCCCGAACACGCCGGAATCTACGCCGCGGCAGACAAATTGGGTGCCACGCCGATCGTCAGCACCAATCTGTATCTGGACCGGCCGCTCGGCACCCGCAGTGCGATGGAGGCGATCATCGGCGGGACGGGAGTGATCGACGAGGTGTTCGATCGGCAGCGCATGCACGGCCGCGAACCGAACGGCACCTGGCTGTACTGCCTGACCACCAGCGGCGCCTACGAACAGATCCACAAGAGCAGCGACGACATCATCGACGAGCAGATGGACCTGCTGCGCCGCTACTACCCCGAGGCGGCCGATGCGCGGGTGGTGCACGGCCACGTGGTCAAGATGCCGAAGGCGACCTTTTCCCAGGCCCTCGGCACCGACGGCCTGCGACCCGATCAGCGCACCTCGGTGCCCACTCTCATGCTGGCCGGGGACTGGACCAGCACCGACTGGTCGGCCACCATGGAAAGCGCTGTTCAGAGCGCCTCCAAGGCGGTGGCGGCGCTGCTGCGACTGCCGCCGCTCTAGCGAGTTCGCGGCCCGCGAAGCGGCTCCAGGAACGCCCGGGCGAGCTCGAGGTGGTCGGGAGTCAAACCGGTGTGGCGATCGACCGGGACGAGCAGGGTCGGGGCGACGGTGGCGGTGCGGCTCTCGGCCCAGCCCTGGTCGGCGTGCTGGAATTCGTCGTCGAACCAGCACAGCGGCCGGCGTCCGGCCCAGCGGTCGATGGTCGGAAGCTTGCCGTGGTGGCCCTCGCGATGCCGAATTCCGGTGTCCTCGAAGATGATCACCTCCAGCGGCGGCAGGCCGAGGACGGGACCGAGGACCGTATTCGCCGCATATTCCCACGCGGTCGCCCATACCAGTTCGGCATCGGTGATGTCGGCCAGTTCCAGCAGCCGCGAGCCGACGGCCGCGTCGAGCAGCACCTGCTGATCGATGGGTGGAATCGCGGGAATGATGCTGTGCTGCAACACATAAGGCCGGTAGCCGTGCGGGGGTGGGTGCGTGGCCCGGGGGTAGGGATTGAGGGGGCCGTCGACATCGAGCAGGATCGCGGCCCGTGATGTTTCGGTCATGACGCCCCCCGTTCGCTCATCCCAGGCTACGACGGCACCTGCGGATGAGTCCGTCACTCGCGGCAACGGTTTCGTGTCGACCCGATAACCGGGGCGAACGCACCGAAAATCGCCTCGGGAACCGCCCCGGCGGGCCGTCTGCGACGCGCCGAGCGACACGCGAGCAATCCCGTTAAATTTACGCCAGACCTGCATTCTCGACGGCACACGTTCGGTTATCGTTCATCTCACTGTCCGATGCTGCTGCCGGCGCGCCAGGACTGGTCGTCGATCCGGAGCGTTGTGGGCCGGTGTGACGATCGTTGGGCGTTACCGGAGTCCGTCCCGAAAGATCGAGGGAACGTGCCTGCACCCGTCATCCTGACCGGCCGCCACGTGCGGCTGGAACCTTTGGCACCGCACCATGTTCCGGGGCTCGCCGAGGCGGGCGCCGAGGATCGCGATGCGTTCGCGTTCACCCCCGTACCGCACGGCCGGGCCGAGGCCGCCGACTACGTCGCGCAGGCCGCGGCGGCGCACGCCGTGGGTTCGGCGCTGGCCTTCGCGGTCGTCGCGACGGCCGACAACCGGGTACTGGGCTCGACGCGGTTCAACCGCTTCGACTACTGGCAGGGGCCCCTGGTGTGGCCGATCGTGCATGGTATGCCGACCGGAGATCCGCTGCTCGCGGTGCCCGACGCCGCCGAGATCGGCAATACCTGGCTCTGCTCGCAGGCGCGCGGCGCCGGTATCAATCTGGAATCGAAATTGTTGCTGCTCGAGCACGCCTTCGACGTGTGGCGGGTCCGCCGGATCGCGCTGCGCGCCGATGTGCGAAATGTGCGCTCGCGCATGGCCATCGAGCGGTTGGGGGCGACCAGCGACGGCGTCCGCCGGGCGCATTCGCGCGGTCTGGACGGAACCGTGCGCAGTACCGCGTTCTATTCCATCCTGGACGAGGAATGGCCGGCGGTGCGCCGGCGCATCGACTCGGAGCTGGCCGGTCTGCCCCGATTGCTGAACGCCTGATCGCACCCCGGAAGCAACCGGATAGCGAATTCCGGATATCGCGTCGTGCCCCCGGCTCCTATAATTCATGGCACAACGGTCGGACGTCGAGGAGATCGGTCCGAGTCGGGTAACTCGGCGGCCGGCGCATGCTTCGGACCTCGTACCAGCGCGTTCGCGGGAGGGTCGATCGCCCTCCCCTCCAGGAGACCGCATGTCCGACCGGATCCCCACGCCCCCGTCCACCCCCGCCGCGCCGCGAGCGCACGATCGATCCCATACGCGGATATGCCTGACCGATGCCGCCCATACCGGCCCGATGGTGAGTCTGTTCCTGGTGCCCGAGCCGCGGGTGCGGGGCGCCTCCATGCTGCATCTGCTCGAACAGGTTCCGGTGCGTGATGTGCCGGCGGCGGATCCCGAGCTGACCGCCGCCCTGGAAGCGCCCAGCCTGCCCGGTGCGGCAATCCGGTTGCTGCCCTGCGTTTCTCGACGCTCCGATACCTCGGTGATGCGCCATATCTTCCATGATCACTACATCGCCGACGGGCCGATGGGCCTCGACGTGTGCGATCCGGAGGAGATGGCGCGACTGGCCGCACTGCCCGAACGTGCCATCGGCCCGCGCCGCATCGACGATTTCGCCGACTACTCCGTGCGGCAGGCGATGCTGGCGGTCTTCCGCTATTTCGGTGTGGACCAACGGATTCCGCTGATGTACCACGGCTACGCCGACCCGGGCGGCCGCTGGCTGGCGGTGCGCACGGCACTCGCCTGATCTCAGCCCGCGGTGACGAAACCCTGCCGGATCAGCCAATCGCGCGCGACGGTGGCCGGTTCGGCGCCGTCGACGTCGACCTTGCGGTTCAACTCGGTGATCGTCTCGTTGGTGAGCAGCGCGGAGATCGGCGCCATGACCTGCGCCACCTGGGGATGCGCGTCGGCGAACGATTTCCGCATCACCAGTGCCGCATTGTATTTGGGGAAGAAGCTCAGATCGTCGGCGAGCTGTACCAGATTCAGTGCTTTGGTGCGGCCGTCGGTCGCGGTGACGTCGCCGAATTGACAGGTCCCGTTCGCCGTGGCCGAGTACACGAGCGAATCCTGCATGATCTGCTTGTGCACCTTGCCGAGGTCGATACCGTATTTGCGGGCCAGGCCCGGAAATCCGTCCTGCCGGACGCTGAATTCGGTGCCGAGGCAGGTCGATCCGGTGCTCGGATCGGTATTCACCAGACGGGCATAGTCGGAAATCGTCTTCGCGCCGGTGCGGGCGGCACTGTCCGCATTTGTGACCATGGTGTAGGTGTTGTTCATCGGCGCCGGATCGGCCCACACCATGCCGTGTTGTGCGAGATCCGTATCGCGCACCGCCTCGAATTGCCGGGTGGAGTCCGGAATCGGTGTCTCGTTACCCAGATAATTGATCCATCCGGTCCCGGTGTAGTCGTAGGCGACATCCACCTGTCCGTGCAATTGCGCATCGCGCAGGCTGTTGGATCCGGTGATATTGGTGAGGTCACGGACCTGAGCTCCGGCCGCTGTGAGCGCGAATTCGATGAGGTAGCCGAGGATGTTCTGTTCGGTGAAATCCTTGGAGCCCACGGTGATCTGCACACCGTCGAGGGCGGGAATCGGCTCGATACTGCCCGGCCCGACCGGCAGCGGGACGGCGCCTCCGGCCTCGAGACCGCAGGCGGCGACCACGGCGACCAGTAGCGTCGCCGCCGCGGTGGCCGCGCTGCGTCCGAGGTGCCGTGCTCGCCGCTTCATCGCAGCCCCCGCGGTCCGAGGAATTGTTCGGCCAGCGCCCCCAGCCAGTCGACGAGCAGTGCGAGGGCCACCGCGAGAATCGCTCCCACCCACAGCGTCACGTTGTCGCGCAGTTTGTAGCCGGTGTCGATCAGAATGCCCAGACCGCCGGCGCTGACCAGGAACGACAGCGTGGCCGTGCCGACGGCCAGCACCAGCGAGGTGCGCAGCCCGGCCAGGATGTAGGGCACCGCGAGCGGGAATTCGATCCGGCGCAGTACCGTCATCGCCGACATGCCCTGTCCTCGTCCGGCGTCGACGAGTGCGGGATCGACCTGCTGATATCCCAGAATCGTATTGCGCAGCACCGGAAGTAGCGCGTAGAAGGCGATCGGCGCGACACCCACCCAGAAGCCGGTCTGCTCGGTCCACAGATAGGTGAGCACGATGAGACCGATCGCCGGCGCCGCCGCACCGATATTGGCGATGCCGACGAACAGGGGAGTGAGGCGCCGGTAGCGTGGCCGAGTCAGCAACGTGCCCAACGGAACCGACACCACGACGACGATCAGCACCACGGTCGCGGTGATCGCCACATGCTGGCGGACCACGGTGCCGATCGTGGTGGGATTGATACTGGCCTGCTGCGTCGCGGTGAGGGTGCGGTCGAAGGCCCACACCAGCACGCCGGCCGCGAGGGCCACGGCCAGCACCGGCTGGGCGAACAACCGGATCCGGTCGGCGCGGCGCTCGTGTCGCTGAACGGGACTCATGGCCGGTCGTCCGAATTCGCCGCGGCCGCTTCGTGTTCGGCGCGGGTGCGCGACAGGTGTGCGACCAGGGTGTCGATCGCGACCAGGCCTGCGTATTCACCGCGCGGCCCGGTCACGACGGCATTGGCGGTACTTTCGGCCAGCAGCGTCTCGAGTGCCGCCTGCAGCGTCGAATCCGCCGTGACCGTGCCGGTCACCGGAACGCCGGCGTCGTGTAGCGAGCGTGCCTGCGCCAGTTGCGGTTCCGATACCCAGCGCAGCGGCCGGCGGTCGGAGTCGAGGATCAGCCCCCACTTCCACTCCTGAGCGGCCAGCGCCGCGCGCAGCGTGTCGACCGGATCGTCCTGTGCGGCCGTGGCGCAGCTGCCCAGTTCCACATCGGCGACCCGGACCAGCGTGAGCTGTTTGAGTGCGGCGTCGGCGCCGACGAAACCGGCGACCGTCTCGTCGGCGGGTCCGGCGAGGATCGCGGCCGGGGTGTCGTACTGGAGGACGCGGGAATTGTTGCCGAGCACCGCTATTCGGTCTCCGAGCTTGACGGCCTCGTTGAAATCGTGGGTGACGAAGACGATCGTCTTGTGCAGTTCGGTCTGCAGCCGCAGCAGTTCGTCCTGCAGCAGTCCGCGGGTGATGGGGTCGACCGCGCCGAACGGCTCGTCCATCAGCAGTACCGGCGGATCGGCCGCGAGCGCGCGGGCGACACCGACTCGCTGCTGCTGGCCGCCGGACAGTTGGCGCGGATAGCGGCCGCGGAAGGTCTCGGGGTCGAGTCCCACGAGATTCAGCATCTCGTCGACGCGCGCCCGGACCCGGCCACGATCCCAGCCGAGCAGTCCCGGAACCGTGGCGATGTTGCGGGCCACCGTCATATGCGGAAACAGGCCGGCCTGCTGAATCGAATAGCCGATCCGGCGCCGTAACCGGTCCGGGTTCACCGCGGTCACGTCCCGCCCGGCGATGGTGATGGTGCCGGAGGTCGGTTCGATCAGGCGGTTGATCATCCGCATCGTGGTCGTCTTACCGCAGCCCGAGGGGCCGACGAACACCACGATCTCACCCGCCGGAATCGTCAGCGAGATCCGGTCCACCGCCGGATCACGTTGGCCCGGATAGTGTTTGGTCACCGCGTCGAGCACGATCTCCGCGGGTTCGTGGTCGGTGCGGTCGGCGGTCGCGGTATCAGTCACGGATTCCCCTCGAGGTGGTGAGCCGGCCGATGCCCACGAGGACGGCATCGAGCAGCAGGGCCAGCACGATGATCAGCACCGTGCCGGACAGTGCCTGCGGGACGGCGGTCGGACTGCCCAGCCGGGCCAGGCCGGTGAAGATCAGATTGCCCAGGCCCGGCCCCTTCGCATAGGCGGCCATCGCCAGAATGCCCATGCTCATCTGGGTGCTGATCCGCATTCCGGCCAGAATCGACGGCCACGCCAGCGGCATTTCGATCCGGGCGAGGATCCGGGCGCGGTTCATGCCGACCCCGCGCGCGGCGTCCGAGACCGCCGGATTCACCGATGCCAGCCCGATGATCGTGTTGCGCAGAATCGGCAGCAGCGCGTACAGCACCAGCGCGGTGACCGTCGGCCGCACGCCGAGGCCCAGCACGGGAATGAGCAGTCCCAGCAGCGCGAACGAGGGCACGGTGAGGACGATGCTCGCCGCCGCGGTGGCCGCCGCCGAACCCCACGGGCTGCGATAGACGACGACACCCAGGCACACCGCCACCGCGGTCGCGATCAGCACGGACTGCACGACGGCCGAAACATGCAGATAGGAATCGGTGAGCAGTTGTCTGCGATGGTCCACCAGAAAGGTCCACAGAGTATCCAGGGCGATGACCTCCCAGAGCTCGGCGGCGTCCGAGCAGTCTATCGATCCCGCGGCGCGGGCGCAGGAAACGAGCGAGACCGGCGTGTGTGTACCGGCGCCGGATGCGGCGGAACCCTGACCGTCCCTCGTACGTCCTATATCTCAGGAGGCCGATTTCCGGTCGGGGACGGAGGGATTCATGAGTGCCACAGGTGCTCGAAGGCTCGGGCGTACTCGCTGGGTGTTGCCGGCGGCGCTGGTGGTGATCGGCGTGCTGGCAGCGGGAGCCGTGGTGGCCCTGCCCTGGTGGCACGATCGCACCGCCGCCATCGCCGGGCAGCGGCTCGACGATTTCCCGGATATCGATGTGAGCGCGCTGGATTCGGATCGCGGTCGCATCGTCGCGGTCCTGCGCACGGAATACACACACCCCGGCGACGGACCCAAATACGCACAGGGCGCGGATGAGCCGTGGTGTGCCGATTTCGTCAGCTGGACCATGCGTCAGGCCGGCCGGCCGCTGTCCAATCCGAATTCCGGATCGTGGCGGATTCCCGGTGTGGCGACGCTGCAGGAGTATTTCGAAGCGAACGGCCGATTCTCGGCGCTGGGTTCCGGATATTCGCCACGCCCGGGCGATGTGGTGATCTATGCGCCCGGCAGTCCGTTCGGGCAGCACACGAATATCGTGCTGGCGGCCGGTGACCACACCCTGACCACGATCGGCGGTAACGAGCGCGGTTCGCTGCGCATTCACCGTTACGACCCGGCGGCGGTGGGCGGTATCGTCGGGTTCGGCCAGATGTGAAACGTTTTCGTCCACCGTTGGGCGATCGACGGGGATCTGCGTGCAGGTGATCGGTGGAGGAGTGGGAGCAGATGGCAGAGCCCGGCGCGCACGACGAGACCGAATGGATGGACTACTCCGACTTCGGTGAACGTTTCGTGGTGCACGCGGTCAACCGGGATCGGATCGAGGCCGCGGTGTCCGGGATGGCCGGACGGGGAATGAGTATCGGGCCGTTCTCGATCGGTCCGGCGGGGCTGGCCGGGCTGGTGGCGGAGGGCAAGGTCGGCAAGCCGGTGATCGCCCGCAGCGAACCGCATGTCACCTTCGAGGTCCGGGTGCCGGTGTCGATGCACCTCACGGTGACTCTCGGTGGGCAGCAGTTCCGGATCGAAGCCACCGTCGAGATCGACCTCACCCTGCACGCGCGAACTGCCGATCCGCTGCTGATCGTCATCGACATTCCGCGGGTGCGCTCGCGCGACGTAAGTTTCGCCGTCCGCGCGGAGGCGGTCGGCGCCGCCGTCGACGTACTGCTCGACCCGATCGCCACTCTGGTTCAGCGTGAGGTCGCGAGCCGGCTCAACGCCATGCTCGCCGATCCCGCTGCTCGACGCGGCCGGGTGTTCGACATCGAGGCGATCATGAACGGCACGCGTTCGGAGCATGTGCTGCGCACGGACTTCGAATGGATCGACTACGCCGAGTTCGGCCGGCGTTTCTTCCCGCTCATCGTCACCCCGGATCGGGTCCGCGACGTGGTGGAAGGTCTGGCCGGTCGCGCGGTCGAAGTGGGTCCGCTGCGTACCGGGCCCGGTGAGGCGGCGACGGTCGAGGTGCAGGGGGCCGTGCGGATGCCGCGGCTGGCCCGGCGGGACGGCGACCATCCGGTATCGTTCGATCTGACCATTCCGGTCGGGCTCGACATCACCGTCGACGTGCTCAAGGCGAATCGCTATCGCGCCGAGGTGGAGGTCGGGTTGCTCCTGGTGGCGCGGGCGGGTGAACCGCTGCTCATCGTGATCGATGTGACCCCGCCGCGCAGCGCCGATGTCGCCGTCGAACTGCAGGCCGAGGGATGGCGCGCGAAGGTGCTGGGGTCGGTCGGCAAGATCCGCCGCCAGATCGCCGCGCAGGTCGCCCAGGTCATTCGTGCGGAACTGGCCGATCCTCGGGGCCGCACCATCGACGTCGCCGGCCGGATCGATGCGGCCACCTCCTGACACCTGTTACTTGTGGTGTTCATGTGACCGGATTGGCCTAGTGTTCTGCGCCTGAAATCCGTTGCAGATATCGTGCGAGGGAGTCGAGGATCTCTTCGGCGGTCTTGCGCCAGA
>NZ_LZML01000164.1:0-62433 GCF_001665695.1 Nocardia sp. 852002-51101_SCH5132738
GGACAGAAGGCCACGGATAGGTGTTCCGTCGCAGGTCAGAGCCTCACAACGACTTACACGTCGTAGTACAGCTCGAACTCGTAGGGGTGCGGACGCAGGTTCACCGGCGCGATCTCGTTGTCACGCTTGAGCTGGATCCAGGTCTCGATGAGGTCGTCGGTGAAGACGTTGCCCTCGGTGAGGTACTCGTGGTCCTGCTCGAGGCGGTCGATGACCGAGGCCAGCGAGGTGGGGGCCTGCGGGATGTTCTTGGCCTCCTCCGGCGGGAGCTCGTAGAGGTCCTTGTCGACCGGGGCCTGCGGCTCGATCTTCTTCTTGATGCCGTCCAGGCCGGCCATCAGCATGGCGGCGAAGGCCAGATACGGGTTACCCGAGGAGTCGGGCGCGCGGAACTCGATGCGCTTGGCCTTCGGGTTGTTGCCGGTGACCGGGATGCGGACCGCGGCGGACCGGTTGCGCTGCGAGTACACCAGGTTGATCGGGGCCTCGTAGCCCGGCACCAGACGGTGGTAGGAGTTCACCGTCGGGTTGGTGAACGCCAGCAGCGACGGCGCGTGGTGCAGGATGCCGCCGATGTAGTGGCGGGCCAGGTCGGACAGGCCACCGTAGCCGGCCTCGTCGTGGAACAGCGGCTTGCCGTCCTTCCACAGCGACTGGTGCACGTGCATGCCCGAGCCGTTGTCACCGAACAGCGGCTTCGGCATGAAGGTGACCGACTTGCCTTCCTGCCACGCGGTGTTCTTCACGATGTACTTGAACAGCTGCAGGTCGTCCGCGGCCGACAGCAGGGTGTCGAAGCGGTAGTTGATCTCGGCCTGACCGGCGGTGCCGACCTCGTGGTGGCCGCGCTCGAGCTCGAAGCCCGCGTTCTGCAGGTTGGTCGAGATCGTGTCGCGCAGGTCGACGTAGTGGTCGTACGGGGCGACGGGGAAGTAGCCACCCTTGTTGCGGACCTTGTAGCCCAGGTTGCGGGTGCCGTCCGGGTTGAACTCCTCGCCGGTGTTCCACGAGCCGGAGACGGACTCGATCTCGTAGAACGCGCCGTTCATGCCGGAGTCGTAGCGGACGCCGTCGAAGATGTAGAACTCGGCCTCGGGGCCGAAGAACGCGGTGTCGGCGATACCGGTCGAACGCAGGTACTCCTCCGCCTTGCGCGCGATGTTGCGCGGGTCGCGGGAGTAGGCCTCACGGGTGAACGGGTCGTGCACGAAGAAGTTCATGTTCAGCGTCTTCGCGGCACGGAACGGGTCGATCCGGGCGGTGGAGAAGTCGGGCAGCAGCAGCATGTCCGACTCGTCGATCGACTGGAAACCGCGCACGGAGGAGCCGTCGAACGCCAGGCCCTCTTCGGCCAGGTCGGTGGTGAACGACTTCGCCGGGATGGAGAAGTGCTGCTGAACGCCAGGAAGGTCCGAGAAGCGTACGTCGACGTACTCGACGTCCTCCTCCTTGATGTACTTGA
This sequence comes from Nocardia sp. 852002-51101_SCH5132738, assembly GCF_001665695.1. Taxonomy (NCBI): domain Bacteria; kingdom Bacillati; phylum Actinomycetota; class Actinomycetes; order Mycobacteriales; family Nocardiaceae; genus Nocardia; species Nocardia sp. 852002-51101_SCH5132738. The sequence goes on from NZ_LZML01000164.1 coordinate 1,463, forward strand.
TGACCTCGTCGGCCGTGCTGAACGCCACTTAGTACTCCTTACGGATCGGTTCCCAGCCTGTGCCGATTGCTGGGTTTCAGCGCTGAACGGTATGGATGCGGTGTTTCCCCGCAATCAAGGCTGTGTTTCGCCAGTGTTACACGTGCTGCTGGACGGGTCGGCGGCATCCCCGGGCAACACCGCGCGGTGGGTCGCTCACGATGCGGTGCCGGACCAGCACCGTTATCCTGCCACCACGGCATCCGGCGCTCGATTCGAGGACCGCGCATCGTCGCCGATCGGTGCGCGCGACCGCGAGAGTTTCCCGGCCGCAACCGCTTTGGGAAATCGCCCCAGCGGGGTGCCGTGCTGCCGTCGCCGCGGGCGGCCGGACGGGGTGACGCGGACCCGCCGGCGGGTAACCGGCGGCCGACGGCCGGTGTTACGTGGCTGCCGGGTGCGGGCCCGGGTGTGACGTAATCCTCACCGTCACCACGCCTAAGCTGGGAGCATGGCGCGAATTACCGGTTCCTGGCTGTCCGGCCCGAATGCGGCCCACCCCGGCGAGCCGCAGCCCGACGACTACCCCGGCAAGCTGCTCGGCCTGCCGCAGGAGGGTGTGGGGTCGCTGGCGCCCATGTCGCGCCGCATCGCCGCGCTGTTCGTCGACTACTTCATCGCCATGGGGATCGCCGCGCTGATCGTGCGCGGCGCCGGATCGCTCAACACCGTCACCTACCTGATCTGGTTCGTGATCGGCGTGGTGACGGTCATGCTGTTCGGGTTCACGCCGGGGCAGTACTTCCTGGGAATGCGCACGGTCCGGATCGATGCGTCGGCGCCGGTCGGATTCGTGCGGTCGGTGGCGCGTCAGGTACTGCTGACCTTCGTGGTGCCCGCGTTGTTCACCGACGGGGATCGCCGCGGTATGCACGACCGGGCGACCGGTACGGCACTGATCCGCGCTCGGTAACAATCGTTCGCCGCCCGGCAGGAGGGGCCTGTCGGCGCGCGACGACGGTGAGTGGTTACGTGGCCGGCGGCCGGACCGCGCCGCGTCGCACACCGTCGAGCAACAGGTCGAGAAGGCGGTCGATCTGCTCGCGGTCGATACCGGCCAGTGTCGCGCCCGCCATCGCCGCTGTGATGTCCTCGGGCCGGACGTCGTCGCGCAGCGTGCCGGCCGAGATTCCGGCATCGAGGACGGAACGGATTGCCGCACTGAGTCTTTCGCGGGTCTGCGCCGAGGTCACCGCCCCGGAGGCGATGACCTCGCGCAGCGCCTCGGCCATCCCGCGTTTGGTGGCCACGAAGTCGGCGTAGCGGCCGAGCCAGATGCGCAGTGCGTCCTCCGGGGCGTGGTCGGCGAGCAGATTCGCCGCCTGGTCGCACAGCTGTTCCAGTTCGCTGCGGTATACGGCCTCGATGAGCGCTTCCCGCGACGGGAAGTGCCGATAGAGCGTGCCGATACCCACCCCGGCGGATTTGGCGATCGCTTCCAGGCTGACCGTGCCTTCTTCGCCCGTGAACGCGGTGAGAGCGGCATCGAGGAGCAGTTGGCGGTTGCGCTGGGCATCGCGGCGTCCACGCGGCTGTCCGGACAAAGTGGAGGGTCCTCCGTTTCTGTACTACTCTGGTCTTAAGCGGAGGATCCTCCGTTTGATGCCAGGATAACAAGGGAGACCCGAATGACGGTCATGACGCAACCGCGTGACGGCGAACTGGCGGGACGTGCGGTCGGCCGGATCGGCTACGGAGCGATGCAGCTGGAGTCCGGCGCGGACGGGGTAGCGGTTGTGCGGCGAGCGGTGGAACTCGGCGTGAGCCACATCGACACGGCCGGTTTCTACGGCAACGGCTCGGTGAACGCGCTGCTCAGGGAAGCTCTGCATCCGTATCCGGACGATCTGCTGCTGGTCGACAAGGTCGGCGCCGTGCATACGGGCGATGGTCTCGTGCCGGCGCAGAAGCCCGAGCAGCTACGGGCCGCGGTCGAAGCGGATCTGCGGGCGCTGGGCGCCGAGCAGTTGGCGGTGGTGAACCTGCGCCGGGTCGACGGTCCGCCCGGAATCGTGGCGACCGGTGATCAGATCGTGGATCTCGACGACCAGCTGGCCGAGCTGATCTCGTTGCGGGACGAGGGCAAGATCGGGGCGATCGGACTGAGCAGTGTCACCGTCGAACAACTCGGGCGCGCCGCTCCCGCCGGGATCGCGTGCGTGCAGAATCTGTACAACCTGCTGGAACGCGACGAGGAACCGCTGCTCGCCGAATGTTCTTCGCGGGGAATCGCTTTCGTGCCCTACTTTCCGCTCGGCTCGGGATTTCCGGATCGGCCCAAGGTGGCCGGCGACGACGTGGTGCGCGATATCGCCGGCCGCCTCGGGGTGACGCCGAGCCAGGTGGGGCTGGCGTGGTTGCTGGCCCGCGATCCGCACATCCTGCTGATTCCGGGGACTCGCAGCATCGGCCATCTCGAACAGAATGTGGCGGCGCGAGATGTCCGGCTGGATGCCGGGATGCTCGCCGCGCTCGAAGAACGAGCCTGAGGGCGGGCGGCTCAGAACATCATCTGCACCGTCTTCTCCTCGGTATAGGCCTCGATGCCGGCGGGGCCGAGTTCGCGGCCGATGCCGCTGCCGGCCCGCCCACCCCACGGCGTGGTCATGTCGGGGATGCCGAAGGCGTTGATCCACACATTGCCGACGCGCAGATCACGCGCGGTGGTCTGCGCGGTGTGCAGGTCCTCGGTGTAGATGATCGCGTTGAGCCCGAAGTGGGTGTCGTTGGCCAGCGCCGGCACATCGGCGGTGTCGGAGAAGGGAATGATCGTGGCCACCGGGCCGAAGATCTCCTCGCGCGCGATGCGCTGGTCGTGGCGGCCGAGAAAGACGGTCGGCTCGACGAAATAGCCGGGCCGCTCGGCGAGTGAACCGCCGGTCACCAGTTCCGCGCCCTCGGCGACGCCCAGTCCGAGATAGCCGCCGATGCGCTCGTGCTGCTGCCGGTTCACCACCGGTCCCATGGAGACCTCGGCGTCGAACGGGTCGCCCAGGGTGAGCGATTCGGCGTGTTCGGCCAGCCGCCGCGTGACCTCGTCGACCAGGCTGTCGTGGACGTAGACGCGGGTGCCGGCCGCGCACACCTGGCCTTGGTGCAGGAAATTGCCGACCGCGACAAACGGCAGTGCGCGGTCGAGGTCGGCATCGGGAAAGACGATCTGCGGATTCTTCCCGCCCAGTTCGAGGGTGACCTTGCGGAACTGGCCGCCGGCGTGGGTGTTCATGAGGGCGCCCACCTCGGGGCTGCCGGTGAAGGTCAGCTTGGCCAGGCCGGGGTGGCGGGCGAGGGCGGCGCCGGCGGTCTCGCCGCGGCCGGGCACGACGTTGAACACCCCGTCCGGCACCCCGGCCTCGGCGAGGATTTCGGCCAGCCGCAGGATCGACAGCGCCGCATCCTCCGGCGGCTTGATCACCACGGTGTTGCCCGCCGCCAGTGCCGGGGCGATCTTCCATCCGGCGACCACGATGGGGTTGTTCCACGGTGTGATCGCGCCGACGACACCCAGGGGCTCGCGCAGGGTGTAGTTGAGCCGGTGCCGGCCGGCGTAATCGGGCAGCTGCACGGTCGAGCCGTGCAGTTTGTCGGCGTATCCCGCGTAGTAGCGGAACGTGGCCAGGGTGGCCGGAATGTCGCCGAAAACGCCGTCCTTGTACAGCTTTCCGACCTCGAGGGTCTCGAGCGCGGACAGGTACTGCGTGTCGGCCTCGATGAGATCCGCTGCGCGGAACAGGATTCGCCCGCGTTCGGCGCCGCCCATCTGCCTCCAGCCGCTGCTGTCGAAGGCCGACTGCGCCGCGCGGACCGCGTCGTCGACGTCCTCGGCCGACGCGTCGGCGATATCGCAGATGTGCTCGAGGGTGGTCGGATTCTCGGAGCGGTAGGTCGCGCCGCCGCTCGCGTCGCGCCAGCCGCCGCCGATCCAGAGGCGGCGGGGCGGGAACGTGGTCGGAGCCTGAGCGCCGTCGGCGCGGGCGGTGGAGGTGTAGTCGGACACGGCTGCTCCTGACGACTGATCGAAGTGTGAGCAGGCTAGCGCGGCGATCGTATGTTGTGAAGCAGTTTCCGATTATCGGACAAGCGTAGCCAAGTTGCGGGGACGCAAGGCGCTGGATGTCCGCTGCGACGTGCCGGGCGGAGCGGCTACCCCAGCGCCGAATGCAATCGCTGGGCGGCTCGGCGTACGGCATCGGCCATCGCCGGGGTTTCCTGCCCGACCAGGGTGACCACGCCGACCGCGGCCGGAGGACCGGGTAGTCCGGGCAGCGAGGCGACGACGCCGTGCGCGCCGGGCACCAGCTTGCCCTCGCTCTCGAAGATGCCGCTCTCACCGCGCCGCGACGCCTCGATCGCCTCACCGAGGGCGCCCTGTCCGCGCCCGGTGCGCGCGCCGACCCGATAGGCGACGTGGAAGGTGGTGAACGGTGGTTCGACGACCGCGACCGCGAGGACGTCGTCGCCGTCGGCGACGCAGAAATGCGCCGTCGCCTCCACCTCGCGGGCCAGATCCTCGAGGATCTCGCGGGTGGCCTCGCGCACCGAGCCGAGGACGTGCTGGGTCAGCACGAGCGCGCCCGCGGAGACGCTGACCGTGCCGTCCTCGGCGCGGCGCACCAGTCCATGTTCGACCAGCGTGCCGACCAGGCGGTAGATGATCGTGCGGGAAAGGCCCAGCTCCTGCGCCAGTTGTGCGGGGGTGCGGGCATGGGGGCTGCTGGCGAGCAACTTCAGCACATCGAGTCCGCGGCTCAGAGTCTGCGAGGTGTCGGGCGCCGGCATGGCAGAAATCCTACGTGGGCGGTCCCTCGATCAGCTCACGCTCGGCGGCCCACTGCTCGACGTATTCGAGACAGGCGCGCAGATGGTCCGGTTGGCCGACGTAATAGTGTGTGGCGCCGGGGATTACGCGATAGGTGCGGTCCGGGGTGGCGAGCGCGTCGCGCACGATCGGGTTGTGGGTGGCCGGCACCGCGTCGTCGGCGGAATTCTCGATCTGCAGCACCGGGCCCTTCGTGATCCGCGCGGCATTGCGCGCCCCGCCCGCCACCGAATGGTCCAGACTCCACTGGCTCAGCCACGACCGCAGGGTCGTATAGCGGGCGAGGCCGACCGGTCCGACGTTCGCGGTGCGCGGATCGCCGAGATAACACCAGTTCGGGCGGCGGTCGTTGGGGTCGACGGCAGGATCGAGCCAGCGCACATCGCACATCGTGCGGTGGACCAGGAAAGGCTGTTCCTGTTCGGGCCCGCCGGCGGCGCGCAGGTCGGCCAGGCGCGCGAGCGCCCATTCCGAGATACGGCGGTTGCGGGCGCGCTGTGCCTCGCGGAATCCGGCGACGTATTCGGGGCTGTAGGGCGGCCGCTGGGGGGCGTCGTCGGCATAGATGTCCCAGGTGGCGTCGCGGCGGTGCGGAGCGGTTTCGTCGATCACCGACGGATCGAGCCATTCGGTGAGCGTCTCGGCCCGCGACAGATGAGCCGCGATGAACACCACCCCGTCGGCCGGTGAAAGTCCCGCTCCCACAACATCTACCGGATCTCCCGCGGGCGTGTGCGTAATGCTCGGATCCAATGCCTCGGCCTGATAGAGCAGCGACAGCGATCCGCCGCCGGACCAGCCGACCAGGATCACGCGGTCGTAGCCGGCGACCTCCCGCGCCCAGCGCACCCACGCGCCGAGGTCGAGGACCACCTTCTCCATCACCAGCGCGGAATCGTTCTTCGGGTAGCGGCTCGCCCCGCACAGCACGTGATGTCCGCGGGCGGCGAGCGCGGTCGGCATCGGCAGCAGATTCAGCGTCGAGGTCGGATGTTGGAACAGGAAAACCGTTCCGCCCGAACGTCGTTCGCCGGGCGGTCGCAGCAGCTGCCCCTCCAGTACGATCCCGTGACCGCCGGTGAATCCATAGGTCTCGCGGACCGTGGGCTGCTCCTCGCTGTGCAGGATCACCGGGATCCGCTCGAACGGCTCACTCACGATGGCCTCTCTTCTGTTGTGGCCGACCGGCATACCGTTTGTCCGACCAGCTCCACGGATAGCCGGGCACATCGCTCGCGGTGCCGCCTTCGGCGACCTCCAGCGGGCGGAAGGTATCGACCATGAACGCCATCTCGTTCGGTTCGGTGAAACCGGGGGAGTCGAGATAGGCCTGGCGCCGGGGGCCGTGGGTGTACGCGGCGGGATGCAGGCTCACCGATCCGGTCCGGATGCCGGAACCCTTGCGCGCGGCGGTCTCTCCGGCGAAGTAGAACATCACCTCATCGGAGTCGACGTTCGAGTGGTAGTAGGGCACCTTGATCGCCCCGGGCGCGAATTCCAATGGGCGCGGGACGAAATTGCACACCACGAAGCCCGGGCCCTGCAGCACCTGGTAGGTCGGCGGGGGTTGCAGCACCGCGCCGACGACGGGGGAGAAGTCGCGATAGTTCAGCGCGTACGGATACAGGTGCCCGTCCCAGCCGACCACGTCGAACGGGTGATGGTCGTAGACGACCACCGTGCCGTGCAGGCCCGAGGCGGTGCGATGTTTGACGTAGACCTCGGTGTCGGCGTCGACCAGCTCGCCGGGGGCCGGCAACGGTCCGGCCGGTCCGCGCAGGTCGCGCTCGGTGATCGGGGAGCCCTCGAGGAATTGGCCGTAGCGCGTGCGGTGCTTGTCCGGCGGTTGCACGTGCCCGGACGCCTCGACGCACAGCAGCCGTAACGGGCCCGCGTCGGTGTGCGGCAGCCAGCGATGGATGGTGACCCGCGGTATGACGACATTGTCGCCCTGTCGCACGTCCACCCGGCCGAACACGCTCTCGAGGGTGGCCGCGCCCGCCTCGACGAAGATCACCTCGTCGCCGATGCCGTTGCTGTAGAGCGGAGAGGGCTCGTCGGCCACGACGTAGGAGATGCGGACATCGGCATTGGCGAGAACCGGGCGGCGGTGCCGGACCGCGTCGCGGCCGGTGACGTCGTGAAAAAGGTCGGGCAGATGAAAATGCCGGGGCAGCAGCGGGATGTTCGCGGTGAGGGACTGATCGCCGAGATCCCACTCGCGCGCGTCGACCAGCGCCGACGGCACGCGGCGGTGATAGAGCAGCGAACCGGTGCCCGAGAACCCCTCCTCCCCGATGAACTCCTCGAACGTCGGCGTGCCGTCGTCGAGGGTGAAGGCGGTATGACGCTGCCGGGGGAATTCGCCGACGGCCCGGTAGTACGGCATCGCACCTCCTGATCGCCTGCCCGACTTTCGTGGCCGGATGTCCTATATACGAACCTATGGGAGGCGGTGTGGTCCTGTCCCGGGTTTGACGGAGATGCGGCGGGAGTCGGCCTACACGGCAATCGCCGCCACCCCGGACATCCGGGATGGCGGCGATCAGGGTCTTCAGCTGTGCGACAGAACCCGGCGTGCGCGATTCAGCGGCGGCGGATGGTGCGCTGCACTCCGCGCATCTTCGCGCCGGCCGGCAGCGGGCCCTTCGGCAGCGCCGGTCCGCCGCGGGTGGCCAGTGCGGTGAGGCGGCCCTCGATGAGGTCCATCCGCTTGGCGTCGATATTGCGGGGGAGTTTGGTGAGGTGGCGCTGCAGGTTCTTCAGCGGAACCTGGCCCTCCTCGTTGCCGATCACGATGTCGTAGATCGGGGTGTCGCCGACCAGGCGAGCGGTCTTCTTCTTCTCCTGCGCCAGCAGCGATTTCACCCGCTGCGGCGACCCCTCGGCCACCAGGACCACACCGGGCAGGCCGATCACGCGGTGGACGGCGTCGAGCTGGGTGGTGGCGGCGACGGCCTGGGTAGCGCGCCACTTACCCTGCAGGTTGTCCAGCACCCACCAGGCCGCACCCGCCTGACCCTCGGCCTTGGCGTAGACGTTCTTCTGCACCCGGCGTCCGAAGATGATGAAGGCGACCAGCGCGCCCAGCAGAATGCCGACCGGCAGCAGGAACCACTGCATGTTGAACAGGAAGCCGACGAGGAACAGCACCACGGTGATGCCGACCAGTGCGCCGATCATCAGCGGCAGCAGCAGTTTGTCCTCTTTGCGCACCATCTGGAACGTCTGCCAGAGCTGCTGACGCCGCTCCTTCGACGCCTGCTTGCGCGCCGCCTTCGCCGCGGCCTTCGCTTCCTTCGACGGTGTGCCGCCCTTACCTGCTGCCATACCTCTCAGGATAGTGGTCGAGCGGGACATACCCCGCACGGGCCGCAGAACAGCGCGACGCTCGCCTCAGACGGTGGCTTCGCTGCGACTGCGCAGGTCCGCGGCGATCTGGCTCGGCATCGGTTCGTGCCGCACATAGCTGCGGTCGAACTGGGCCGCGCCGCGCGAGAGTGAGCGCAGGTCGATGGCGTAGCGGCTCAATTCCAGTTCGGGGACCTCGGCGCGGATGACGGTGCGCCCGGCGGCGGCCGGTTCGGTGCCCAGTACGCGGCCGCGGCGGCCGGCCAGATCTCCGAGGATGGTACCGACGAAATCGTCGGCGACGGTCACCCGCACCTCGGCGATCGGTTCGAGCAGGTCGATCCGGGCGGCGGCGGCCGCCTCCCGCAGGGCCAGCGCTCCCGCGGTCTGGAAGGCGGCATCGGAGGAGTCGACCGAATGCGCCTTGCCGTCGAGCAGGGTCACCCGCACATCGACGAGCGGATATCCGGCGGCGACGCCGCGCTCGGCCTGCGCGCGCACGCCCTTCTCCACCGAGCCGATGAACTGGCGTGGTACCGCGCCGCCGACCACCTTGTCGACGAATTCGATCCCGGAACCCTCCGGCAGCGGTTCCACCTCGATATCGCAGATCGCGTACTGGCCGTGGCCGCCGGACTGCTTCACATGCCGCCCGTGCCCGGAGGCCTTGCCCGCGAACGTTTCTCGCAACGCCACCCGATACTCGTCGACATCGACCTGCACGCCGAACCGGGACCGCAGCCGTTCCAGCGCGACATCGCGATGTGCCTCGCCCAGGCACCACAGCACCAGCTGATGAGTGCGCGGATTCTGCTCCAGGCGCACCGTCGGATCCTCGGCGACCAGGCGGGCCAGGCCCTGCGACAGCTTGTCCTCGTCGGCCTTGCCGTGGGCGCGCACCGCCACCGGCAGCAGCGGTTCGGGCAGCGGCCACGGCTCGATCAGCAGCGGAGAATCCTTGGCCGACACCGTATCTCCGGTCTCGGCGTGCCCCAGTTTGGTGACGTAGGCGATATCGCCGGCGATGGCCTGGCCGATCGGGAACTGTTGTTTACCGAACGGCGCCGTCACCGCGCCGACTCGTTCGTCGACATCGTGCCCGTTGCCGTCGTTGTGCCCGCAGATGTGCACGGTGTCGTCGGCGTGCAGGGTGCCGGCGAAGACGCGCACCAGCGACACTCGGCCCACATACGGGTCGGAGGCGGTGCGGATCACCTCGGCGGCCAGCGGCGCGCCCGGATCACAGGACAGTGGCTGCGGCGCGGCACCGTTGCTCGGGCAGCGCGCCGCGACCGCGTGTTCGGCGGGGGTGGGGAAGCCGCGCGTGATCAGCTCGAGAATCTCGACCATGCCCAGGCCCTCGCGGGTGCCCTCGGGCGGGGGCGCCGCGATCAGGATGGGATGGAAGCGGTCGCGCGCCACCGCGCGTTCCAGATCCGCGATCAAGGTGGTGAGGTCGATCCGTTCGCCCTCGAGATAGCGGTCCATCAGGGTTTCGTCTTCGCTCTCGGCGATGATGCCCTCGATGAGCCGGTTGCGCGCGGTCTCGATCTGCGCGGTCTGTTCGGCGGTGGCGTCGGTGCGGGTGTGGGCGCCGCCGGAACAGTCGAAGACCTGCTCGGTCAGCAGGTCGACGACTCCGGTGACCGGGCGGTGCCCGTCGGCGCCCTTCGGGCCGTACACCGGCAGCTGCAGCGGCAGGATGGCGTCGGTATCGCCGTCACCGAGCAGATCCGCGCAGGTCTGGGCCATCAGGTCGAAATCGGCGCGGGCCGCGTCCAGATGGGTGATCACCAGGGCCCGCGGCATCCCGACCCGCGCGCACTCCTCCCACAGCGCCAGCGTCTGCCCGTCGACACCGTCGGCGCCCGCGGCGGCCGAGACCACGAAAAGGGCCGCATCCGCAGCTCGCAGACCGGCCCGTAGTTCGCCGACGAAATCGGCATATCCTGGCGTATCGATCAGATTGACCTTGATGCCGTTCCAGGCGACCGGCACCACCGACAACTGCACCGAACGGTGTTGGCGCTGCTCGATATCGTCGTAGTCCGAGACACAGGTGCCGTCCTCCACGCGGCCGGCTCGGGTGAGCGCCCCGGCCTCCATGGCCAGTGCCTCCACCACGGTGGTCTTGCCGGAGCCGGTGTGCCCGACCAGGACCACATTGCGGATACCGTCGGGCTGCGATGCCTCGATCACTCTGCCGGCGGAACTGTTACGGGCGGCGGTGCTCGCTTTCTCGGCCATGTCTCTTCACTTCCCGGAGTCGACACGTGCGGTTGCTTCGAGCTTCCCACCGGCGCGCGGCTGTGTCACCCGTTCCGGGGATCCGCACCCCATCCGTGGTGAATCCGCACCCCGTATGCAACGAACGACCGGCCGAACGGGAATTCGGCCGGTCGCTGCGGGGTGGCTGGGGTCGTTCAGCTGCCGAATCGGGCGAGCACCGAACTCGCCTCCTGGCTCGCCGAGCCCTCCTGGGCCAGATGCGCCATCTCCGGTGCGATCTCCCGGCCGTGATGCGCCATCGCCTGCGCGTACAACCGGCCGGCGCGGTAGGAGGAGCGCACCAGCGGCCCGGCCATCACGCCGGCGAAGCCGAGTTCGGTTGCGACGCGGGAATGTTCGACGAATTCCTCCGGCTTCACCCAGCGGTCCACCGGATGGTGGCGCGGCGAGGGCCGCAGGTACTGGGTGATGGTGAGGATGTCGCAGCCGGCCTCGTGCAGATCACGCATCGCCTGGGTGACCTCTTCGGGCGTCTCGCCCATACCGAGGATCAGATTCGACTTGGTGACCAGACCGGCCTCGCGGGCCGCGGTCAGCACCGCCAGCGACCGTTCGTAGCGGAATGCCGGGCGGATCCGCTTGAAGATGCGCGGCACGGTCTCCACGTTGTGCGCCAGCACCTCCGGCCGCGAGGAGAACACCTCGGCCAGCTGATCGGGATCGGCGTTGAAATCGGGGATCAGCAACTCCACGCCGGTATGCGGGTTGAGTCGCTTGATGGCGCGCACGGTTTCGGCGTACAGCCAGGCGCCGCCGTCTTCGAGGTCGTCGCGCGCGACGCCGGTGATCGTCGAGTACCGCAGGCCCATCGCCTGCACGCTCTCGGCCACCCGGCGCGGTTCGTCGCGGTCGAGCGCGGCGGGCTTACCGGTGTCGATCTGGCAGAAATCGCAGCGCCGGGTGCACTGTTCGCCGCCGATGAGGAAGGTGGCCTCGCGATCCTCCCAGCATTCGAAGATGTTGGGACAGCCCGCTTCCTCGCAGACCGTGTGCAGCCCTTCGCGTTTGACCAGGCCCTTGAGTTCGGAGTACTCGGGGCCCATGGTGGCGCGGGTGCGGATCCACTTCGGCTTGCGTTCGATCGGGGTCTGCGCGTTGCGGGCCTCGATGCGGAGCAATTTGCGACCGCCTGATTCCCGTACCAGGGAATCGGGGGACGAAGTGGCCGGCGCGGCGGTGTGTGCCGTGCCGCTGTTCGATGTCGGGGTGTCGACGGAGGTCACTCGAACGACTCTACGCCCGCCGAAATCGGGCCCGGCAGCGTGCGCTGCATCAAGGTCAGATCCATCCAGCCGCCGAACTTGTGCCCCACTTCGGGCAGCTGGCCGACGATCCGGAAGCCGAACTTCTCGTGCAGCAGAATCGAGGTCTTGTTGGATGTTTCGATCGCCGCGATCACGGTGTGCACCCGCCCGGACTCCTCGGCCCGTCCCAGCAGTGCCGTCAGCAGCGCGGTCGCCGCGCCGCGGCGCTGGAACCGCTCCGAGACGTACACCGAATTCTCCACGCAGTACCGATAACCGGATTTGGGCCGCCACTGCGCGTAGCTGGCATAGCCGGCCACCTGACCGTCGATGATGGCGACGAGCACCGGGTATCCGGCGGCCACCCGGTCGCGCCACCAGCGCAGGCGATCGTCGAGGTCGACCGGGTTGGTGTCCCAGATGGCGGTCGTCTCGGCCACGGCGTCGTTGTGGATGGCGAGGATCGTGGGGATGTCGCGTTCCTCGGCATCGCGAATGCGCGGTCCACCCGACTGGATATCGGTCACCGCCTCAAACTATCGGCAACCAGCGGTGGCGGCGAGCCGGCTCGGTCACACGCGTGGGGGCGACGGGCGTCTATCTCTGCGACTTCGGCGCAGGGGTAGCAGACAGGTCACCATCGCGACCACGAGCGGTAGGACGCTGACGGTCGACATGGTCAGCCGCAACCCGCCGGCGACGTCGAGTCCCAACTCCAGTCCGCTGGTCTGCCGCAGCAGATTCGGATCGTAGGTAGTGCCCGGACTGAGCGCCATGCCGCTGCGTACCGCGTCGACGGCCTGTTCGGCCCGCGTCACCGCCATGCCGCGTGCCTCGGCGTCGGCCGACCATGCCTGCCGGAAGAAGAACTGGAACAGCAGCAGATAGACGGTGGGCCCGAACGCGCAGCCGATCATGCCGAACGCCAGCTGGGTGGAGGCGACCGTGCCGGAGTGCCCGGGTGGCGCTTCGGCGAGAACCGCCTCCGACACCGAGACCGACGTGACCAGAGATCCCAGGTTGCCCAGCCAGACGACCGCCACCAGCAGCCACAGCGCCATCGTGGGGCTCGCGGTGGCTGCCAGCACGAATCCGCTCGCCGCCAGCAGCAGCAGGCCCGCGACCATCACCGTCCACGGAGTGGTCTTCCCGACCACGCGGCCCGCGAAGACGACGGCGCCGGCGATCAGCAGGGTGCCGGGCAGATACAGCAGGCCGATGGCTTCGGGCGACAAGGCCAGCACCGTACTGCCGAATTGCCCGAGGACGAAACCCAGCCCGGCGGCGAGCAGATTCAGCGTGAGGGCCGCCGTCAACGCCAGACAGAATCCGGAGCTGCGGAACAGGGCCAGGTCCAGCGCGGGCTCGGGTGCCCGGCGTTCGTGCCGGACGAAGAGCAGGGCGGCGGTGGCGCTGATCGCCAGAGTCAGCCAGGTCTGTGGGCGGGTGATCCCGTTCTGCGCTGCCGCCAGGCCGATGACCAGTGTCGTCAGTGTCATCCCGAACAGGCTGATCCCGCCGACGTCGAGCCGTCGGCGCTCGGTGCGAGCGGCCTCCGGCACATAGCGCACGGTCAGCACGAGCGAGACCGCGGCCAGCAGCGGAGTGAGCAGGAACAGGAACCGCCAGCCGGCGGTGGTGACCACCCAGCCCGTGAGCGCGGGGGTGACACCACACAGGACCATTTCGACGCCCATGAGCATGCCGATGGCCGCCGCCCGCTTGCTCTCCGGCACCGACGTTTTCAGCAGGGCCAGGGGCCCGCCCAGCAGCGCGGCCATGCCGAGTCCGGCCAGAGCCCGCATCGCCAGCAGGAAGCCGAAACCGGGCGAGAAGAAGGACAACAGGTCGGCGACCGTGACGACGATCAGCCCCAGTGTGAGCAGCCGCTCGAGTCCGAACGCGTCGCCGAGGTTGCCCGCGGCGAGGACCGCGGCGGCCATCACCAGCGTCGCGGTTCCACCCAAGAGCCCGATCAGATGCGGCGGAACGTGGAGAGCGCGGCTCACCTGCGGCAGGTTGAGGTTGAGCACCAGCGGGTCCACCACCGTGATGGTGAAGGCGAAGGCCAGTCCGACGACGATCGGCATGATCTTCGTATCCGTCGCTGACCGTGGCGGTGCCATCGCCTCACCTCCTGTGCGGTCCCGGAGCGAACGTCACGACCAGGACATCGCGGTAGGCCGGCCGGCTCGGATCCACCGGAGACAGGGGCGACACGCTGTGCAGAGTGCGGCGGTCGTCGCCCAGCAGCAGATCTCCGGGCTCGCCGAGCGTCGCCGTCATCAACTGCCTGCCGTCGGTGTCGAAGACCGAACTCACCCCGCCGGTGGCGTTTCGCCGACCGACCAGCAGCGACGCGACCAGCGTGACACCGTCGCGGTGCCGGCCCTCCGGCGTGGGCAGCCCCCGCGCGTTCGCGGCGGCGACGACTCGGAAGGGGTGCACCTTCACGGTCCACTCCGGCGGGTCGTCCAGCGTCGTCGCGAATCGCCCGAGCAGCCGCAGCACAGCGCGGAAAACCGGCGCGGCGACGAACGAATCCGTCAGGGGCTCGAAGATGCGGTCCCTGCCGACATAGAGCGGATTGGTGGCCTCCGGCTGCACGAAGTATTCCTGCGGGAGCCGACGGAACTGCCCGGTCGCCGCCGAGAAGGAGAACAGGCCGTAGCGCCGCAGTCTGCGGGTGCCCCGCTCGGAGGCGTACTCGTCCGGGCGCAGCGCGTCCCAGTGGGCGTGGAAACGGGCCCATGCTCGTTCGTCCACGCCGAGCCACGACGTGGTGACGGCGGCGGGCACGAGGTGGACACCATTGCGCAGCAGGGCCTGCCGGGCCGCCGCCGGGACGAGAGGCGAGCGCGTCCGCGGCCCGGGAGAAGCCTGGGGAGCCGTCTGTGCCACACCGGTCACCTTCTTCGCGCGATGACCCGCTGTCCGCCTTGCGTTGTGCGACTTCCGACGAGGCGCCGGACAGCAACCGAGCCGATTACGCCATTCGAGCGTACGGCGACGTGGCCGGAGAACACCAGCGCGGACCGTGGTCGATCAGCGGTTGTCGCCGATCACCGAGGCCAGCGCCTGCCCGATGGTTTCGTGGCGGAAGGTGTAGCCCGCCTCCTCGAGCACGGTGGGAATCGCGCGCGGGCCGCGCAGGATCGCCTCCTGGGCCAGTTCGCCGACCGCGGCCTGCAATGCGACGGCGGGCACGATGAACGGAGCCGGACGATGCAGCGCCCGCGCCAGCGCCCGATTGAATTCGGCATTGGTCACCGGCGCCGGGCCGACCATGTTGACCGGTCCGTGCACCGACGGATTCGTGAGCACGAACGAGATGCCGGCGACCTCGTCGTCGAGTGAGATCCACGGCTGATACTGACGCCCGCTGCCCAGGCGCCCGCCCAGTCCGATCGAATACAGCGGCCGCAGCAGGGCGAGCATGCCGCCGTGACGCGAGAGCACCACCGCGCTGCGCACCTGCACCACCCGCACCCCGGCGTCGACCGCGGGCTGGGTGGCGGCCTCCCAGTCCCGGCACAGCGTCGCCAGGAAACCCGTTCCGGCGGAATCGGATTCGGTGATCACCCGGTCGCCGGTGTCGCCGCCGTAGAAATGCACGCCGCTGGCGTTCACCAGCGTCGGCACTCCGGCGGCGGCGACCGCGGTGGCCAGCACATCGGTCGGGCCGATGCGGCTGTCGCGCAACTGCTGCTTGTAGCTGCCGTTCCAGCGCCGCGCGCCGAGTCCGGCGCCGCAGAGGTTGACCACGGCATCCGCCGCTCGCAGGGCCGGTGCGGGCACCTGTGCCCGCACCGGATCCCAGCTGAACTCGTCCTCGGCCGCGGCGGGACGGCGCACCAGGCGAGCCACCTCGTGCCCGTCTCGACGCAGCGCGGCGACCAGCGCCGTCCCGACGAGTCCGGACGAACCGGCGATCACAACCTTCATGTCGTCACCGAATCGTCGTGTCGCCCAGCGATTTACAGACCGAGATCGGCCTCGAACGCGGCCTCCTCCAGCCGGTGCCTGATGGTGGTCAGGAAGCGGCCGGCGTCGGCGCCGTCGATGAGGCGATGATCGTAGGTCAGCGGCAGGTAGCACATCGAGCGGATGCCGATGAACTCGCTGCCGTTGTCGGAGATCACCATCGGGCGCTTGACGATCGCACCCGTGCCCAGCATCGCCGCCTGCGGCGGAACCAGGATCGGGGTGTCGAACAGGGCGCCCTGGCTGCCGATGTTGGTGATGGTGAACGTGCCGCCCGCCAGTTCGTCGGGCTTGAGCCCGCCGGTGCGGGCCCGGTTGGCGATATCGGCGATGGCCCGGGCCAGTCCGGCCAGCGACAGGTCACTGGCGTTGTGGATCACCGGCGACAGCAGACCCTGCTCGGTGTCGACCGCGATGCCCAGGTGCACCGAGGAGTGGTAGGTGATCTCCTTGGTGTCCTCGTTGTAGGAGGCGTTGACGTTGGGGTGCACGCCCAGCGCCTCCACGGCGGCCTTCGCGAAGAACGGCAGGAACGTCAGGTTGACGCCCTCGCGGTCGGCGAATGCGCTCTTGGCCTTGGCCCGCAGCGCCGCGATCTTGGTGACGTCGACCTCGTGGGTCTGGGTCAGCTGCGCGGTGGTCTGCAGCGATTCGCGGGTTTTGGTGGCCGTGATCTGCCGGATGCGGTTGGCCTTCTGGACCGTGCCGCGCAGTGCCTGCAGTTGCGGACGGGCGCCGGCCGGAGCCGACGGCGCGGCCGGGGCGGCAGCGGCGGCCGGAGCGGCGGCGGGCTGCGGAGCGGCCGGTGCCTTGGTGGCCTCCGCCGCGGCGAGCACGTCCTGCTTACGGATGCGGCCGCCGACGCCGGAACCCTTCAGCGTCGACAGATCGACGTTGTTCTCCTGGGCCAGCTTGCGGACCAGCGGGGTGACGTAGGGCGATTCGCCGTTGCCGGACGCGGTCGACGGCGCGGCCTGGGCCGGAGCTTGCTGCGCCGGGGCCTGCTGCGCGGGCGCTTCCTGCTTGGCCGGAGCCTGCTGCTGGGCCGGAGCCTGCTGCGGTGCCTGCTGTGCGGGGGCCTGCTGGGCGGGCGCTTCCTGGGCGGGTGCCTGCTGCTGCGCGGGCGCCGGAGCCGGGGCGGGCGCGGACTGCGCGGCGGCGGGCGAACCGCTGCCGATCACGCCGAGCTGACCGCCGACCGACACCACGTCGTCCTCGTTCGCGCTGATCTCGAGCAGCGTGCCGGCCACCGGCGACGGGATTTCGGTGTCGACCTTGTCGGTGGAGACCTCGAGCAGCGGCTCGTCGACCTCGACCTGGTCACCGACCTGCTTGAGCCAGCGGGTGACGGTGCCCTCGGTGACGGATTCGCCGAGTTCCGGCATCTTCACCGAGGTGCCGTCGGCAGCGCCGCTGGACTGTGCGGCGGGCGCGGGCTGCTGCGCGGGGGCCTGCTGGGCGGGCGCTTCCTGCGCGGGCGCGGATTCCGCGGGTGCCTGCTGCGCAGGTGCTTCCTGGGCCGGGGCGGGCGCCGGCGCGGATTCCTCACCGGCATCGCCGATCACGCCCAGTTCGCCGCCGACCTCGACGACGTCGTCTTCCTGGGCCACGATCTTGGTGAGTACACCCGCTGCGGGGGACGGGATTTCGGTGTCGACCTTGTCGGTGGACACTTCGAGCAGGGGCTCGTCGACCTCGACCGTGTCTCCTTCCTGCTTCAGCCACCTGGTCACAGTGCCCTCGGTGACGCTCTCACCAAGAGCTGGCATCTGGACGGAGAAGGCCATGTCCGTTGACTCCTCTAACTGCTCGACGGGTTCACAACAGTTCGTCTCTCGGCGGGGGCGCGCCGCGGTCGCGGCGAGCACCCGACTGCCACCGAACATTCCTGTGGCACCGGAGATCCGTGCGGTTCTTGTTCCGGTTCTCCATCCTTGCACTCGCCGTTGCGATACGTACCACAGGGCGGGCGGTCGGCGGGCCCATGGCGACATCACAGCATCCGTGCCGCTGCGGAGAGCTGCCTCGATGACGATCGTCGGGCTCGGCGTGTCTGATTCGACACCCCGCGCGAAACCGCCGGGTCGGGACACGGTGTCCATGGCGGACCTGGGCATCCGCCCGAAATGCCCGACAGCTGGCACTATCGATGGATCGGGAGCGCACGCACCCGACAGGCGAACAGGAGGTAGGCGGCCGTGGGGTTGCTCGATCGTTTCCGCGGCGGCCGCGCGGGTAGAGGCGCCGACGCCTCCGATATCCGGTATCTGGCCGACTGGGTGCGCACCCACGTGGGCGTCGAGGCGTATATCGAACCCAAGACGACAGTGACCGATGTCACAGCGATACTTATCGCCGCCGATGGGGAATGGACGCGCCGGGTCGTGGGCGAGCGCGGCGCACGCCAATTGTCGACCCGCCTGGGGATTCCCGTCTACGACGTGGGCCGCACCGGTTACCCGCAGCGCATGCGCGACTACGACGCCCGCAAACGCATCGAGCGCAAGCGCGCGCTGGAGGCCGATCTGCGGGATCTGTCCGCGGAGTAAGCGTCCGCAACTCGATACCCGCGGCGATGGTCACGCACCGACCGAGACCCCGGACGGCCACGTCCGAGCGTGCCGCCGGGTTCTCGAATGCCGTTGTGCCGCTTATCAGCCCGCGATATCGGTCAATACGGCGACCAGCGTGCGCACGGGAACGCCGGTGCCGCCCTTGCCGATGTAGCCGAACGGCCCGCCGGTGTTGTAGGCCGGACCCGCCACATCCAGATGCGCCCACTGCACACCCTCGGGCACGAATTCCTTCAGATAGGTTCCGGCGACCAGCATGCCGCCCCAGCGGTGCGGGGACACGTTGGCCATATCGGCGACCTTCGAATTCAGGTCGGCGCGCAATTCGCTGGGCAGCGGCATCGGCCAGCCGTTCTCGCCGACCTCCTGCGACAGCCGCGCGACCCGGTCGCGGAACTCCTCGGTGCCCATCACGCCGGGGGTGCGGGTGCCGAGTGCGACCATCTGCGCGCCGGTCAGCGTCGCGACGTCGATCAGGTAGTCCGGATCGTCCTCGCCCGCTCGCACGATCGCGTCGGCGAGGATCAGCCGGCCCTCGGCGTCGGTGTTGATGACCTCGATCGTGGTGCCGCCGTACTGGGTGAGCACATCACCGGGACGCTGCGCGGTTGCCGAGGGCATGTTCTCGGCCATCGGCACCGTCGCGGTGACCGTGATCGGGAGCCCGAGCCGCGCCGCCACCAGGGTGGTCGCGATGACCGCCGCGGCGCCACCCATATCGGAGGTCATATTCTCCATATTGGCCGCCGGCTTGATCGAGATGCCGCCGGTGTCGAAGGTGATGCCCTTACCGATCAGGGCGACCTTCGTGTCCCCGCCGGAGTAGGTGATGCGGATCAGCCGCGGCGGGCGCGAGGAGCCCTTGCCGACGCCGACGATCCCGCCGTAACCGGCCGCCTCCAACTGCTTCTCGTCGAGGATCTCCACCTCGAGTCCGGCCGCCCGTGCCAATTCGGCTGCGCGCTCGGCGAATTCAGCCGGAAAGAGCGCGTTCGGGGGAGTGTTGACGAAATCGCGCGCGGTCGCGACCGCCTCGGCGACGGCCTGGGCGCGGAACAGTTCCTCCTCGCCGGAATCGGCTGTGGGAACCAGGAATTCGACCCGCTGCAGCGGTTGTTCGGCCGGCTTGGGCGCGGACTTGTCGGACTTGAACGTGGTGAAGGTGTAGGCGCCGAGGTAGAAGCCCTCGGCGGCGGCGCCCAGATCCAGTCCGGACAGCGTGGTGACGGCCGTGGCGGTGCCGGCGAGCGAGCGGGCGGCCACACCGGCGGATTTGCGGATCTGCTCGGCATCCAGCGCGTCCTGTCCGCCGAGTCCGACCGCGAGCACACTGGTCGCGCCGAGCCCGTCCGGTGCCGGGATCCGGGTCAGCTCCTCGGCCTTGCCCTTCGCGCCGACGGCCAGCAGCGAGGCCAGCAACTGCTCCCGGGTGCCGGCATCGAGCACCCCGTCGAAAACGTCGGCCGCGGCGATCACGGGCCCGTCGTCGGTGGACAGAAGTCCGACCACGAGGACATCGGTGTCGGGGCCGATGTTCTCGGTACGTGCCAGTTCCGGGCCGAGTGAACGATCTGCAACAGCTGTCATGCGCCCAGGTTACTGGGTGGGCTCGGAGCGCCTTGGGGGGAGCGACGCGGTCGGAGACGGTGGTGCGCGTGACCACGGAGGCCGCCACCGAGCACGACGGGAGCCCGCCGGACGGAATTCGCTGGTGCCGGTTCGCGGTGGCATGCCATTGTGGTGATGAACTATGAACGATCGAGAACTGGTGCGCTTGTCGAAGCGCCTGTCGAAATGGCTGCGGCACGATCCGCAGGGAATCGGCCTGGAACCGGACGCGGCCGGCTGGGTGCCGGTGGAGGTCCTGCTGCGGCAGGCGAACGCTGCCGGAACGACGATCACTCGTGCCGACCTGGACGCGGTGGTCGCCCGAAACAACAAGCAGCGCTACGAATTCGACGAGAGCGGCACATCGATCCGCGCCCGGCAAGGACATTCCATTCCGGTCGAGCTCGGCTACACCGCGGTCGAACCGCCGCCGATCCTCTTCCACGGCACGGCCGAGCATCTGGTCGATGTGATCATGGCCGAGGGGCTGCGTCCGATGCGCCGGCATGCGGTCCACCTGTCGGCGGATCTGGAAACCGCACGCGCGGTGGGCGGTAGGCACGGGCGCCCGGTGGTCTTCGACGTCGCGGCCGAGCGGATGCATCGCGACGGGCAGTCGTTCTACCGCACCGGCAACGGAGTCTGGTTGGTGAATGCGGTTTTGCCGGCGTATCTCTCGCCGAGAACCTCGCAGGCTGAGTAGGAAATCGCCGGGGACTGCCTCGAGTCTCACGCGCTCCTGCACAGGTGTGAGTTCGGCTCACTCCTCGTCGTTCTGCGCCGACAGCGGTACGCCGGTGTGGAAGAACCGGATCAGCCGCCCGATCCGCACGCAGTGTGCGGCGCAGCGCTCGAAATGGTGTGCCAGCAGGGCCGTTTCGACCGCCATCGCATTGCCGTGCTGCCAGCCGTCGTCGGCGACCGCCCGCAACAGTTGCTGCTGGAGCTGCTCGATCGCCGGATCCGGCGGGATCAGCGTGGTGTCCGGTTCCACCTGCTGGGCCGAGATCACCGCGATGGCTGCCGCGGTGAGGTCGACCAGCGCCGCGGCCATCGCCGAGAGTTGATGCGTGATGTCCTCGGGCGCCACGGGTTCCGGGAATTTCCGCACCACACCGTCGGCCACCCGGCTGAGCCCGCCCGCGATGCCGGACAGATCCTCCGCGATCTGAATGGCGGTCACCACGTTGCGCAGATCCCGCGCGACCGGCGCCTCCAGGGCGAGCAGAATCACCGACCGGTCCTCGCATTTGGCGTGCTCGGCCTGGATTCTCTCCTCCAGCGCGAACACCTCGTAGGCAGCGGTCAGATCGGCGTTCTCGATCGCCACCGCGGCGCGTTCGGCCGCCTCGTGTGCCAACCGAGCCATATGAGCGAGCTCTTCGGTGAGCGCCGCGAGTTCGGAGGAGAATTTCGTTCGCACTCTGGTATCTTCGCCGCCCACCGCGCCGAACGTGCAATATCGCAGGAAAAGTCGTCGAATATCCGCCTCGCGGGCCGGTGTCGCGCAGTGCCGCAGCGCGTGTCGATCATTAAGGTGTAGCGCACCGTGCCGACGGTTGTGCGAATGGAGGCTCTCGGGCTGGTGGAGTTACGAAGCGAGACATTATCCGGACAGCGCACGGAATCGGTCGAGGTCGTGGGTCCGGTCGACGCTGCGCAGCCGGCGAACGCGGCGACGGGCGACGAGGACGGTTTCGATTGGCTGGGCCGTACCCGGGCCGGCCGGGTGCTGCGGCTGGAACGGCCGCAACGGATCTGGGAGGGCGAGCGCACGCCGGGCCGCTCGCGCCCGTACGTGGTGGCGACCTTCAACTTGAAGGGCGGGGTGGGCAAGACCACCACCACCGCCGCGCTGGCCGAAATTCTGTCCGCCGAATTCGACAAGCGAGTCCTGCTGATCGATCTGGATCCGCAGGCCAATCTCACCGCGATGATGGTCGGCGAAAACCGCTCGGTGGAACTGGATTCCGCCGGCCAGACCCTGGCCGCGATCTTCGCCGCCGCGCTGGCCGGGCGGCCCGCGCCCGATGTGCGCCCGCTGATCCAGCACGAGGTGTCGCCCATGCACGCCGTCACCACCGTCGATCTGCTGCCCGCCTCGCCGAAACTGATTGCGCTGCAGGACGAGATGCCCGCACTGCGCCACGGCGAGCCCACCACGGTGCTGGCCCGGGCGCTGTCGGGGGTGCTCGAGGACTACGACTATGTCCTCGTCGACTGCCCGCCGAATCTCGGCCCGATCACCCAGAACGGTCTGCGGCTGTCCGACGGGTACATGATCCCCACCATCCCGGACATCATGTCCACCTATGGAATTCCGCCGGTGCAGGCGCATCTGCGCCACCTCGCCGCGCGCTGGGGCGACCCGCTGGAGGAGCTCGGGGTCGTGGTCACCAAGTACCGGCGTTCCTCGGCGGTCCACCGCACCACCCTGGAGATCCTGCAGGCCAATCGCACGCTGCCGCGGCTGTTCCCGACCCGCATCCCCGACTCCAATCAGATCGCCGCCGCGGCCGCGTTCACCGACTTCGGCAGTCTGCGCAGGAAATACGGGACGGGCGGGCAGTTCCTGGCCCTGCGCGAACTGACCGCGGATTTTCTGGCGACGACGCGAATAACCCTCGCGTGGGGACGGTGAGCAGCGCAGGCAACGAGTTGGAACCCGCGAGTTCACGTCAATCACACATTGACAATCCTCTCTTTGTCAACTGTTGGTTGACGATCGCGCCGGCTGGTCCTAGCGTGGGCGCATGTCCTCCACCGAACCGCCCGCACCGGCGATCACGCCCGACCAGCGCCGGTCGACCGGCGAATCCTTCGGCATCGATCCGGCCCGCTACGACCGCACCCGCCCGCCCTATCCGCAAGCCATGATCGACCGCATCGTCGCCGCGAGCCCGGGCCGGAGCTACCTGAACGCCGGCTGCGGAACCGGCATCGAAGCGCGGCAGTTCCGGGCCGCGGGATGCACCGTGCTGGGTGTCGAACCCGATGCCCGGATGGCCGACTTCGCGCGCCGTGACGGTCTGGACGTGGAGGTGGCCCGGTTCGAGGAGTGGGATCCGGCCGGGCGCGTCTTCGACGCCGTGGTGTCCGGGACCGCGTGGCATTGGATCGATCCGATCGAGGGTGCGCGCACGGCGGCGCAGGCATTGCGTCCCGCCGGTCTGCTGGCGTTGTTCTGGCACGTCTTCGAGTTGCCGCCCGCCGTGGCCGAGGCCTTCGCCGAGGTCTACCGCCGGCTGCTCCCGGATTCGCCGTTCCGTCCGCCGGCCCACCCCGACCGGGCAGTGGATCCCTACGAGCCGATACTCGTCAACTCCGCCGACGGGATTCGCGATGCCGGCGGATTCGGCGAGGTGCAGCGATGGCGCTTCGATTGGGAGCGTCGCTACACCCGCGACGAGTGGCTGGACCAGATGCCCACCCAGGGCACGCTGACGCGAGCTCCGGCGGAGGTGGTGGATCAGGTGCTCGCCGGCGTCGGCGCGGCCATCGACGCGATGGGCGGCGGCTTCACGATGCCGTACGCCACCATGGTCCTCACCGCCGCCCGACTGTGAGCTGACTCACATCTCCGGTTCGGTGGAACCGTCGCGTCTCGGGAGCGTCCAAACCCATGACGGACAACACCTTTCGAGACAAGGAATCGGCATGATTCGCACTACTGCCGCACTTCTCGCCGCCGCCGCGATCGCGGGCTTCGGCCTGACGGCCGCGCAGGCGGCGGCTCCGCTCGCACCGGTACAGCATCAGGCCGTCGAACCGTCGGCCGCGCAGAACGGCTGCCCGCCGCCGCCGATCGGCCCGGACGGTCGCCCGCTGCCGCCGCCGCGGGGTGTGGACGGCAAGCCGCTGCCCCCGCCCACCGGCGCCGACGGTCAGCCGTGCCCGCCGCCGACCGGCCCCGACGGCCGTCCCTTGCCCCCGCCGCCCGGCGCCTGACGCGAACGGTCTCGGCGCGCGGTCGCGGCTAGCGGACGAGAGTGTAACGGGCGCAGGCGAATTCGCCGTTCTGGGCCAGTTCGGTGAGCTTCAGCTCGACTCGGCGGGGCAGCAGCGGCTGTCCCGCCCCGAGCGTGATCGGCGCGATCGATACACACACCTCGTCCAGCAAACCGTGGTCGGCGAACTGCCCCGCCAGCTCGCCGCCGCCGACGATCCAGATGCTCTTGCCCGCCGCGGCCTCGGTCATCTCCTTGTGCACGACGGTGACCGGCTGCTGGGTGTACCGCACGTCGGCCCCGTCGGTGCGCGGGTCGAAGTCGCGGTGGGTGAGGACCCACGCGGGCATCGCGTACGGCCATTCCATATCGGGATGATTGTCGAGGATCCACCGATAGGTGTTGGCGCCCATGGCGATGGCGCCGATATCGGCGATGAACGTGTCATAACCCATCGGTCCCTTGTTGTCGACCTGCCGGGTCACCAGCCAGTCCAGCCGATGGTCCGGTGTGGCGATGAATCCGTCCAGGGTGGTGGCGGTGTAGTAGACGGTGCGGGGCATGGTCATCCTCTCTTGCGCAACCACATGATCGGGTCGCCGTTGTCGTGTTCTGTTGTCTGATCAGGAAATTCGCTGTCGATCCATTGGCGTACCAGCAGTCGCCGGTAGGCCGAATAGGTGAGAACGTGGGCGATCACGGAGCCGAGGACGAAACTCTCCGGCGGCTCGCACAGGGCGTCGATCAGGGTGTCGTCCCAGCCGCCGCGGCGGTCGATGTCGCGGACGGTATCCAGCCATCGCGGCACCACCTGCTCGAATCGCCGCGTCAGCTCGGGGAGGTCGTCGCAGCCGCGGTCGGGTTGATCGGTGCCTTCGATCGAGGCCAGCCACACCTGTTTGGTCCACACCAGGGTCGCGAGGACGGTCGCGATGGATGCGTCCGGTCCGTCCCACGACAGCACCGCCGCCGTCGAACGCTGCCGCCGGTACCGATCGTCGTCCAGGCTC
Source organism: Nocardia sp. 852002-51101_SCH5132738 (assembly GCF_001665695.1). Classification (NCBI taxonomy): domain Bacteria; kingdom Bacillati; phylum Actinomycetota; class Actinomycetes; order Mycobacteriales; family Nocardiaceae; genus Nocardia; species Nocardia sp. 852002-51101_SCH5132738. The sequence goes on from NZ_LZML01000164.1 coordinate 26,327, forward strand.
TTCGCCCTGTCGAGGAGTTCGCGCGTGTCCTCCACGTCGTGGTGCAGCAGCAGCGACGTCGGATCCATATCGTGTCTGCCTTTCGGTTCGCCCTCCACCCACAGCGACATCGGCGGGTGGAAATGGATCCCGTTCACCGCGGGAAGCCAACGGGTGCGGGATGCGGCCGGCGTAGCGCTGGGCGGATGTCCGTAGGCGCGGCTGTAGGCCCGGCTGAACCCCTCGACCGAGTCGTACCCGGCGGCGAAGGCGACGTCAGTCACCGCCGCCCCACCACTCAACTGCCAGGCGGCGCGTTCCAGCAGCACCCGCCGCCGCATCGCCACCGGCGACTCGCCGGTGCCGCGCGAGAATTGCCGGGAGAAGTGATAGGGCGAGACGAAGGCCCCCTGCGCCATCGCGCTGAGCGTGGTGTTGTTCTCGTCGAGAACGGAATCGAGCAGTTCCCGTAATCGGTCACGTCCGGTCGTCACACCGTTCAGTGTGGTCGGCGCGGGTTATCTCGCGCTTGACCGATCTTGCGCATGTCCGCGCGAACCGGCTCCGTGCGGTGCGTTCACACCCGGTAGTGCCGCCGGGGGCCGTATCCGGGCGGGCCGTATCCGCGGCGGTGGTGGATGAACAGGAAGAACAGCGCCGGGAAGACGAAGAACGGAATCATATGTGTGGTGGCGACGATCACCACCCCGACCACCACGGCGGCCAGCAGCAGGACCGGGAACATCGGTCGTGGCCGCCGCTGCTCGCGCTGCGGACGGGCCGGCGGGGCTGGTTGCGGACGCGGCAGGTCGGCGAACAGGACGATCAGGTCGGCGGCCGTTTTCGCGGCATAGGCGCGGCTCACGCGCTCGTCGTATTCGTCGAGCTCGAGGCGCCCGGCCGCGAAATGGTCGCCGAGCGCGGCCGCGGCCTGTTCACGTTCGGCCGTGCCGACGCGGACGCTCGGCGACCCGAACACCGCGGGGTCGAAATCGGTCATGGCAACCGCCTCACCGGGAGAACGAAATCACGATGCACCCAGCGTAGGACGGTTCGGGGAATCGTGCCTGCGCCCGCGGGCGTATCCACGGCTACGCCCCGCGACGGACCCGGCGCGTATCACCCGGCGCATGCGGTGCGTGTCAGCCTGGAGTGATCCCCGGAGGAGCGAGGAAAATACCCGGAAGCCTTGCGGTGAAACACTATTCACCGCGTCGGCGCAGGTCGCGAAAGTGTCGGATTTCGCACAGCTGTGAGCGGCGGCGACCTCCGGTTTCGCTCGGTAGCGTGGCTGGAAACCCGAGAGACAGCAAGCCCGAGATACAGCCATCGCAAGGAGTTGGAAGCCTTGGAGGAGGTACTTCGACCGCTGGTGGTATTCGCCGCGACGCTCGCGGCCACCATCGCGCTCGGCGCGGTGGTCGACCGCCTGTTGAATCACGCCGCGCAGAAGCATCCCGCTAACCGACTGCCCGGTCTACTGCGTCGCGTCCACTTGCCGTTGCAGGTGTTTCTGGCGACGATCGCCCTGCATTTCACCTATCCGCTGGCAGAGATCCACCTGCGCCACGACGCCGTCGTGCTCAACATCCTCGCCGCGGTGGCGATCCTGTCCGCCGCCTGGGTGGTGATGCGCGCCGTCGACGCGGTCGCCGAGAACACGCTGGACAAGTACGCGCACCGCACCCTCGACATCGCCAAGGTGCGGCGGCTGCATACGCAGCTGACCCTGGTCCGGCGCATCATCACCACGGTGCTGGCGATTACCACCGCCGCGGTCGCGATCCTGCTGTTGTTCCCGAATCTGCGGACCCTCGGGACCTCGCTGCTGGCCTCGGCAGGCATCATCGGCGTGATCGCCGGTGTCGCCGCGCAGTCGACGCTGGGCAATCTCGTGGCGGGCCTGCAGATCGCGTTCGGTGATTCGGTGAAGATCGGCGACACCGTCGTGGTCGAGGGGGAGTGGGGCACGGTGGAGGAGATCACGCTGTCGTTCCTCACGGTCCGCATCTGGGACGACCGCCGCCTCACCATGCCGGTCTCGTACTTCAATTCGAAACCGTACGAGAACTGGTCCAAGGGCGGCCCGCAGATCACCGGCACGGTCTTCCTCTATCTGGACACCAGCACGCCGGTCGCCGAACTACGCGAACATCTGCGCGACTATCTGCGCACCCGTGACGATTGGGACGGCCGCAACTGGAATCTGCTGGTCACCGACAGCACCCCCTTCGGCATCCAGGTGCGCGCCTCCATGTCGGCCCGCAACGCCGACGACGTGTGGACGCTGCGCTGCGCGGTGCGCGAGGAACTGCTGGCCTGGCTGCGCACCGAGCATCCGAGCGCGCTGCCGAAGGTGCCGACCAGCGTGGTCGAACGCGACCATGCGATGGCCGAGTAGCCGTCTATAGAGTCGTGGGGTGCGCGAATTCCGCTTCGGAGTCAATTTCCTCAGCCCCGGGACCGCCGACGAGTGGGCCGCCAAATGCCGACGGGCCGAATCCCTCGGCTACGACGTGCTGCTGGTCCCCGATCACCTGGAACTTCCGGCGCCCTTCCCGTCGGTGCTCGCCGCCGCGCAGGCCGCCGAACGCCCGCGAGTGGGCACCTTCGTCCTGAACGCCGCGTTCTGGAACCCGGTCCTGCTGGCCCGCGACGTGGTGAGCACCGCCCAGCTCACCGGCGGCCGGCTCGAACTCGGTCTCGGAACCGGTTACGTGCGAGACGAGTTCGAGGAAGCCGGGATCGAATTCGGCACCCCCCGAACCCGGGTCGACCACCTCGAGAAGACCCTGACCGAACTCCATCGGCTGCTGCCCGAACCGCGGCCCACCATCCTGCTGGGCGGCAGCGGTAACCGCATGCTGCGGCTGGCCGCCCGCCACGCCGACATCATCGCCTTCACCGGCGGCGAACCCGTCCCCGGCGCCACCGACGGCTCGATGCGCCTGTCCAGTGCCGAGACGGTCGACGAACGCGTCGCCGCGGCACGGCGTTTCGTCACCGAGTACGACCGCGATCCGGAATTCAACATCCTCGTCCAGCAGGTCGTCGAAACGACCGACCGCAAGGCCGCCGCCACCGAGATCGCCGCGCAGATGGATCATTTGAGCGTCGACGAGGTCCTGGACGCGCCGACCCTGCTGATCGGCACGCCCGCCGAGATGGCCGATCAGATGCGCGAACGCCGGGAACGGTACGGCTTTTCCTATGTCACCGTGCTGGAGCCGGCGATGGAGGGGTTCGCGAAGGTGATGCGGGAAGTGCGGGGCTGAGCCGCTAGTGCACGACCGACAGGTGCGGGCCGATCTGCGCCTCGCCGAGGACTTCCGCGAGAAGCCATGAGTTCCACCGCAATTCGTCGGTGAGTTCGGTACGCCCGAACCCCGCGTTGTGCGCGTGCACCACGGCCTCCGCGAGCAGGCCGGGGCCCTCGCCGGGATATTCGGCGACCGGCTCGCGGTCGTGGTGCAGGGTCCGGGTCGCTTCGATGCTGCGCATCCGAGGCGTCCGGTCCCGCACGATCCGCCTGATCACCTCGGTTGGCACACCCCACTGGCGCGCGAGCGCCGCCGGGCTGGGGAAGTGAATCGGCGACGGGCACAGCCGGTCCATCTCCTCGGCGGGAACGAGCAGTTCGGCGGCGAACCGGTCGGCCTCCAGCGCCTGAGTTCGATCTCCCGGCAGCGGGCAGGGGTGCAGCAGCAGATGACCGAGTGCGCGCGCACAGGCGAACCGGTAGCCGTATACGCATTGCGTATGCCGTGCGGCCACCACGATCAGCGAGCGGCCCCAGGTGTGCGTGGCGTAGGTGCCGACCCGGGCCATGGCCGCGCTCGTCGCCGGCGCCAGAGCCACCACGATGCCGCGCGACTCGAGGGTCGCGCCGAGATGCGCCAGCGGACCCGGAGCGATTCCCCAGTGGTCGCGAATCAGGCGCGCGGCGTCGGCGGGTGATAGTCCCTGCTCGAGGGCGGGCAGGTCGAGCGCCGGAAACCGCATCCGGCAGCCCAGCGTGTACGCCAACTCCCAGATGTACTCCGCGAACACCACCGCCTTCGCGCGATCCGACGCCGACGCGGAACCGGGATCGTCGAAATGCACGTCCGCGGCGTCGATCCGGCACAGCGGGCGCCCGGTGGCGAAGTACTCGACGGGGACCTTCAAGACCCGGGCCAGGTCGGCCGGAACGTCCGGATCGGGCTGCACGGCGCCGATCTCGTACTGTTCGACGACCGCGGCGGACAGACCTGCCGCGTCCGCGAGTTCGGCGACGGACAGTTCGGCCCAGCGACGCGCCTGGGTCAGCCGGATCGGCTCGAATGCCGACGCGACGAATCCGCCCGGCTCGGCGCTGCGGTCGGTGAGGAGTTTCAGCCCGCGTCGGTCCTGTCGACCGTCACTGTCCACCCGAATTGTTTACCGCATCGACGGGGGCTGCGGGGGATCCGACCCGAGGAAAAATTCGGTTTCCGGCGAAGCGGACAAACTCGGCCGCGGCGAATTGTCCGGCTTCTCAGGGCATTCCGCCGGGCGTGACCGGCAGCAGTTCCGGGCGTTTCGCCGGTCGGCCCGCACCGGTCGACACGCCGCGCAGCCGCCGCCAGACCCACGGACGCAATGTCGCTGCGACCCAGGCGAGTTCGCCGCCCGCGCCGGCCGCGCGGAACCGCTCGGAGCCGTCCGGCGGATGTGCCCAGCTGTGGTCGGCGCCGTCGAGGCCGAGTGCCTCCGCGGCGGCCAGTGCGAACCGTTCGTGGCCCAGTTCGGAGCCGTGCAGCCGGTCCGGGCTCCACATGCGCAGATCGACCATCGAGGCAGCCCCGAACAGATCCACCAGGCGCAGTCCGTATCGGCTCGCGCACAGGCGAATTCGATCGTTGATCAGGTCGACGCGGGGTCCGATGTAGCGGGCGGCCAGTGGCACGATCCGGCGCACGTCCGGGAAGGTCGTCGTCACAACCGTTGCGCCGCAGGCGGTCAGCTTCGCGTACAGCTCCTCCATCAGGTCCAGTGCGGCCACGAGATCGGTGCCGGGCGCCGTGACGTCGTTCATGCCCGCGCAGATGCCGACCAGATCCGGTTCCATCGCCAGAGCGGCGTCGAGCTGTTCGTCGCGGATCTCGGCGAGGCGGCGACCACGCACCGCCAGATTCGCGTACCGGATCTCCGGATTGTCCTGAACCAGGCGCTCGGCCAGCCGATCGGCCCAGCCGCGCAAGCCGCTGCCGTCGTCACCGTCCCACAGCCCCTCGGTCTGGCTGTCGCCCAACGCGACGAAGCGCTCGTAGCGGTTCGGCGATGCCGCCGGACCGTCCGGACGCGGCGAGGACAACGTCGTCATGGCAGACCTCCGAGACGTGAAGAGGGTGATGCGGGAAGCGGCGTGACGGGCCCGGGGCCGCCATCGCCACCGGCTGGACAGGCTACATCGGTGCGGTCCGGTCGAATCAGGGCGTCCGAAGCGTAGTGATCCGTGCCACCGGAACCGATCGGCCGGTCCGGATCCGGTCCCGATGGGCGGAACGGTGCCACCACCTCTGCGTAGTCCGCGCTATTACTCGATGCGAGTGGACCGGACCGCCGACGTCGCGGCGATGTCCGGCCGCCTGCCCATCGGAAGGATTTCGCCGTGACCGAATTGGCCGAACTGCACCGACGTCTCGCCCGCGTCGAGGACGAACGCGCGATCGAGCGGTTGATCGCCTCGTACGGCCCGCTGGTCGACGCGGGCAACGTCGCCGCCGCCGACCTGTGGTCCGCCGACGGCACCTACGACGTCGAGGACTGGCAGATGCGCGGTCGCGCCGATGTCGCCGCCATGGTCGCCTCCGAGGCTCATCAGGGCCTGATCGAGCGTGGCTGCCTGCATTTCCACGGTCCGGCGGTGGCCACCGTCGACGGTGACGACGCGGTCGCGGTCTGCGAATCGATCCTCGTGGTCCAGCACAACGGCCGCAATGTCGTGGCCCGCACCGGCGCCAACCACTTCACCCTGCGCCGGATCGACGGCCGCTGGCAGATCACCGCCCGCACCACCCGCACGGTCGACGGCGATCCCGCGGCCCGCGATCTGCTGACCGCCGGAATCGAAGGGGTGGCGCGATGAGCGGCCAACTCGCCGGCAAGGTCGCCCTGGTGACGGGTGCCGCCGCCGGCATCGGAGCGGGAATCGCCCGCCGCTTCGCCGACGAAGGCGCACGGGTGGTGATCACCGACCTCGACGAGATATCGGGTCGCGCGGTTGCCGACGAGATCGGCGGCCGGTTCGTCGCGGCCGACATCCGCGACCGCGCCGACGTCGAAAACGCGGTAGGGGCAGCGATTTCCGACTACGGATCCATCGACATCCTGGTCAACAACGCCTGGGGCGGCGGAACGATCGGCCGCGTCGAGAACAAGTCCGACGAACAACTCGCCCACGGCATCGCCCTCGGCTACTACGGGCCGTTCTGGGCGATGCGCGCCGCGTTTCCGTATATGCAGAGCCGTGGGTGGGGGCGAGTCGTCAACATGTGCAGCCTCAACGGCGTCAACGCTCATATGGGTTCGCTCGAATACAACGCCGCGAAAGAGGCATTGCGCGCCCTGACCCGCACCGCCGCCCGCGAATGGGCTCCCACCGGCGTCACGGTGAACGCGGTCTGCCCGGCCGCCAAGAGTCGCAGCTTCCAGCGCGTCCTGGGGGAACATCCCGAGATGGAAGCGATGGCGGATGCGGCGAACCCGATGGGACGCATCGGAGATCCGTACGACGACATCGCGCCCGTGGTGGTCTTCCTCGCCTCCGACGGATCGCGTTATCTCACCGGGAACACCTTGTTCGTCGACGGCGGCAGTCACATCAACGGCGTCGCGTGGGCGCCGGATCTCGATGCCGCCGAACGAGATCAGCCGGTGTGACCGCTCCCGCCGACATTCGCCGCACCATATCCTCTGCGCTCCCTTGTCCAATGTAATACCTTGATAGACAGAGGTTTTGGTAGCCAGGGGTGTGGCGGCTCCACCGAAGGACCCGCCCGGCTACGCCGGCAAGGGGGTCCGAGATGCCCGATATTCATTTCGAGCGGCGGCGTCAGCGCGTGGCGCAACAGCTCGGCGAACTGACCGTCCTCACGCCGGCCTGGCGACGATTCCTGTCGGTGCCGCTGATGCGCAACGGCTGGCATGTGCTCGTGGAACGCGAGAACAGCCGTTCGGATCGCTTCGACGCCTACGCCGTCGGCCCGGGCGGTGTCTTCGCTCTGGTCCGCACCGACGTGGTGCCGGCCGCCGCGGAACTACGCCGGATCCGCTGGCGTGCGGAGGAGACGTTCGCGAATCTCACCGCCGGCCGCACCCGGTACGTGCCGCATATGATCGAGGTATTGCTGCTGATGGACGAGGCGGCCGACACGCCGGCCGAGGCCCGCTACGTCGCGGTCGACCCGACGACCATCGCCGCACGGCTGTTCGCCGAAGCGAGCCTGTCCAGCCGCAGTGCCCGGCAGATCGCGATGACTGTGGCCGAACGCAACACCTGGTTCGCGCTGCTGTCCGCAGACAGCGGCGCCGGGCCCGAAACCGCGCCCGCCGAAGGGCTTTTCGACGCGACGACGCTGCGGGAAGAAGAACGAGCACGGGCGTTGAAGCGACCGTTCAGCGAATGGATGACATTCCTCGATCCGGCCCAACTCGACCTCGTCTACCGCAACTACAACGGGCCCGCGAGATTCAGCGGTCCCGCCGGAACCGGAAAGACCGTCGTCGCCCTGCACCGCATGGCGCGGTTGTCCAAGGAAGGCGCCGGGCGGCAGCTCTTCACCAGTTTCGTGCGAACGCTGCCGACCTATCACGAATCGGGATTCCGGCGCCTCGCCCCGCACGCGGGTGAGCGGGTGGAATTCACCGGGCTCCACTCCTGGACCACTCATTTCCTCCGCAGTCGCGATATCGGCTGCCGCCTGGGTAGCGGCGACAACGCCTTCTATCACGCCTGGCGCAACGCCCGCCGCCACCTCGAACCCATAGAACCGAATCCGAGCTATTGGAAGGACGAACTGCATCGGGTCATCAAGGGCCAGGGCATCGACCGCGACCTGTACCTGAAAATCGACCGGGTGGGCCGAAACCGCTTGCGTCTGGACAAGACGCAACGCGAGCTCGTCTGGACGCACCTCTACCTGCCGTATCAGGCGGCGCTGCAGGACCTCGCGACGGTGGATTTCAACGATGTGATCGATCTGGCGATCGACGAACTGCGCGCGGCGCCGCTGGACGCGCCCTACGACCTGGTGGTGGTCGACGAGGTTCAGGACTTCACCCTGATGGAACTCAAACTCGTCCACCAGATCGCCGGCGGCACCTCGACCTCACCGCTGCTGCTGGTCGGCGACGGTCAGCAACAGGTCTATCCCGGCGGCTGGCGCCTCTCCGATGCCGGCATCCCGATCGTCGGCCGCGGCGCGGTGCTGCGCACCAACTACCGCAATCGCGCCGCCGTGCACGACTACGCCAAGCGGGTCGACGCGACGAATACGGTCGACGACCTGGACGGCGCCCCCGGATTCGTCCTGCGTGACAGCGAGGTCGTGTTGGCGGGTGGTACGGCCCGCGCGGAGACCTTCTCGCGGTCGCGGGCCGAGGAGACGGTGGTCGCCGCCCTGGCCGCTTCCGGATATCCACACTCCGACATCGCCGTGATCACCGACACCAACCGCCAGGCCGAGAGAATCCGAGCAGCACTGCGCCGCAAGAAGATCCCGTCCGTCTCCCTCGAACACTACGACGGCACCCAGCACGATGCGGTGAAGGTGGGAACCGTCCATCGCGCCAAGGGGATGGACTTCGCCGCGGTGTTCCACCTCACCGACGCGCCGACGACGCCCGTCGACCGGTTGCGCGGCAGCGAGCGCGACCGGGCGGAGCTGGCGGCACGACAGACCATGGTGGCGCTGACCCGCGCACGGGACCACATCTGGATCGGGCTGATGTGGGATTGAGGCCCACGAGTCGGTCTTTCTCAGCTGAATCGGTTACCTTCGGCATCCATGACCGACGCATCACCGGGTTCGGCCGAACCGCGCGCCCTGCCGGAATCGACGTCCACCGCACCCGCCCGAGATCGCCGGCCACGACGCCTGGGCAAGGTTCGCCAGGTGGTCGTTTCGGTGCTGCTGGCGGCGATGACCGCCATGGTTCCGCTGGCCTTCGCGCCCGCCATGCCCGCCTCGGCGGCGGTGGCGAAGCCGGGCGTGGAGAATCTGCCGGCTCGGGCCGCCGTGGCCGATCTGGTCGGCGACCACCCGTGGTCGGTGGCCCTGCCCACTGATTTCGCGGCCGAGGCGGGCTATCGGCCGGTGGTCGAGGACGGGATCCTGGTCGATCCCGACGGTGACTGCTCGTCGCCGATCCAGCTTCCCGCCGAGTTCACCGAGGCGTGCAAGGCGCACGACCTGGGCTACGACATGCTGCGCTACGCCGAACAGCGGCAGCAACCGCTGCAGCCGTGGGCACGCCAGGCCATCGACGCCACCCTGCAGCGCCGCATGCACGCCGCCTGCGATACGCGCACCGACGCCGCCGCCCGCGCCCGCTGCGACGTCCTGGCCACGGTCGCCACCACGGGGGTCGACCTGAATTCCCGGCGGCAGAATTACGCGACGCCGGATCCGGAGTTCCTGTTCGGCACGCAGCTGTCGGGCGAACGGCTCAGCGATCAGCTGCTCCATGTCGGTGGTCCCGCCGCAGTGGGAGCGGTTTCGGCGGCGATCGTCGGCATCGTGGCGTGGCGGCGCCTGCGGCCGGCTCGGCTCCCGGCCACCGCTGCCGTCGCGGAAGCCGGTGCCGCCGGGTAACCGCCGTGACGATGCAGAGCACAACCCCGGGCGCGAACGCGACGATGAAGCCCCGCCGGCACCGGTCTCTCCACGTGCGTCCGCGCATCGATACGGTCGTCGCCGTCACCTTCGCCGTCGTGATGTCGCTGCTGCCGGCCGTGCTGCCACGTACCTCCGTATCCCAGGCCATCCTGACCGGCGTGCCGGTGGCGCTCGCCATCGGAGTGTCCGGCCTGCTGCGCTGGACGCTGAGCCGTTGGCGAATCGACATCGACGAACGCTTCGGCCGCCACCGCGTACCGATCCTGCTGATCTGCGGCTTCGTGGTGACAGCGGTCGTCGTGCGCGCCGCCGCGTGGCAGAACGGCCTGCACGCGGCCATGGGGGAGGCCCCGATCGGCGCCGCGTACTGGCTGCGCTGTGCCTTCGGTTCGGCTGTGGTCGCAGTCTTCCTGGTGGTGCTGGGACGCGGAATGCGGTGGGGGATGAGGAAACTCCTGCGCGTCTGAATTACAGCGCGGCCGCGACCTTCCATGCCGAGTGGATCGCGCCCTCGATGTAATCGACGGAACCGGCATCACCCACGACATGCACTTCGGGAACCACCCCGGCCAGCGCATCGGCCAGGGGTGCTTGCGCCGAGACCCCGGAGGCCACCACGACCATGTCCGCCGGCGCGGTCGATATCTGCTCGCCGACGCGAAACTCGACGTGCTGCTCGGTGATTCGCAGTACGGTCGCGTGCCGGTGAATGGTGACGCCCGCCTCGCCCGCATGCCGAACGGCCGTCCACCGCCGCGGCATCGCCATCGGCACACCGAGCTGTCGGCCTTCCTCGAGGAGCGTCACGGCGCGCCCGCGTTCGGCCAGGAACTCCGAAAGTTCCAGTCCGACAAGCGAACCCCCGATCACCACCACATTCTTGCCCATCGGCAGGAAGTGGCGCGTCACCGACCGGATCGCGGCGGGACTCTTCGTCACCCCGGAAATCTTGCCCAGCTTCGCGACGGTACGCAGCAACGGTGGCACCCGCGAAACATCGCCCACACCGGTCATCAAGGCGCGCAACGTGTCACCGGTGTGCACGTGCGGCAGATCGCTGCCGGGAACTGCCGGGCGATCCCGCACCGCCCCGGTGGCCACCACGACCACGTCGGGATTCAGCGCCGTGATCGACGGCACGGTCGCCTCGGTCTTCAGACGGATGTCGATGCCGAGTCGCTGGACCTGAACCTTCAGCCAGTTCAGCAGCCGTTCGTTGTCGGGCGTGGTGAGGCTGGAGAACCAGAGGGTGCCGCCGAGGCGATCGGCCTTGTCCAGCACCGTGACTCGGTGGCCGCGTTCGGCGGCGAGGCGGGCGGTCTCGAGCCCGCCGGGACCGGCTCCGACCACGACGACATGTTTCGCGGTCGTGCTGCGAACCAGCGGAAGGAGTTTCTCGTTGCCGAGTGCGGGGTTCACCGCACACAACGGGGTGTCGTCCCAGAAGTTCTCCTGCACGCACACATAGCAATTGATGCACGGCCGGACGTTCTGCGGTGTCCCGGCGCGCAGCTTGTTCACCAGGTCCGGATCGGCGAGCAATTGCCGCCCCATCGCCGCGAAATCCGCCTTCCCCTCGGCGATGACCTTGTCGCCGATCTCCGGCAGCACCCGGCCGACCGCGATCACCGGAATGGAGACGGCCTTCTTCACCTCGCCCGCCAGTTCCGTATAGGCGCCCACGTGGTCCGGTAGCGGCCCATCGGTGAAATTGGAGAACGGGTTACGTCCCCAGCCCGTGACATGAATCGCGTCGGCACCGGCCGCCTCGAACAGCGCCGAAGCCTGCTTCGCCTCCTCGGTGGTCAGCGCGTCGTCCTCACCGAATTCACGGCCCGCGATCCGCACCAGAATCGCCAGCGAATCGCCGACCTCGGCCTTGACCGCGCGAATCACCTCGACCGCCAGGCGCGCCCGGTTCGCCAGCGAGCCACCGTATTCATCGGTCCGCTTGTTGTCCGCCCGGCTCAGGAAGCCGCCGAGTATGTACCCGTGTGCGCAATGAATTTCGACCGCGTCACCGCCGGCCGCCCGCACCCGTCGCGCGGCCTCCGCGAAACAACGCACCACCCAATCGATATCGTCCTGCGTGGCCTCGCGATAGGTGGCCTGCTTACCGCCCGTGACGGCGGCCAGCTTCTGCAGTTCTTCCGGAGTGTTGTCGGCCAGCGCCGACAGATCCGCGGAGCCGCTCGGCGCCGACGGAACCAGCAGCGGGCGCCCCTGCACGGTATCGATCCGGGCGATCTTGCCGTGGTGGGTCATCTGCACACACAACTTGCTGCCCGCGGCGTGGACGGCGTCCGCGAGCGCCCGGAGCCCAGGAATGAACCGGTCCTCGGACAGCCCGGGTTCCTTGGTGCTCGCACAGCCCACCGGGTAGGCGACCGCACAGCACCCGGTGATGATCAGCCCCGTCCCACCGGCCGCCCGAGCGACGAAATGATCGATATCGCCCTGCTCGATCTCCCCGTCTTCGCAGAGGTTCATATCCATCGCGGGCAGAACGACGCGGTTGGGGACGGTCATCGGCCCGATGGTTCCGGGAGCGAGCAGATGCGGAAAGGTCTGGTTGCGCGGCACGGGTCGAAGCTAGAACTCCCGGCAGCGGGCCAGGGCAAACCTCCCGATCACCGAGACATCGACCGCACCAGCGCGGCGGCCTCGTCCGCGAGGACCTCCGGAGTCCGATCGGTGTGAAGCACGGCTCCGCGTTCGTCGGCGTCCAGCGGCTCGAGCGTGCGCAATTGCGAATCGACAAGGGACACAGGCATGTAATGGCCCCTGCGGCGAGACATTCGAGCCACCAATTCGTCGCGATCGGCGATCACATGCACGAAGATCACCTCGGTCACGGCGGCCCGCACGGTATCGCGATACCGCCGCCGCAGTGCTGAGCACGCGATCACACCGCCGGTCTGCTCGGCCATCCGCTCGCGCAACCACCCCCCGACCGCGGCGAGCCAGGGCGCGCGATCCTCATCCGTGAGCGGAATCCCGGCGGACATCTTCGCGATATTGGCGGCCGAGTGGAGGTCGTCCGCATCCGCGAACGGAATACCGAGCCGGTCGGCCAGGAGACGACCGACCGTCGATTTCCCGGTGCCGGAAACCCCCATCACGACCACACCGAGCGGGCGCATGCGGGCGTTCACCCTGGCACGGTAACCGACACTGTCGCCGCGCCCGCAATCGATCACGGGCGGATATTCGTCAGGTCCTCCAGCAGGCCGGGGTGCGTCGGCTCCCAGCCGAGCACCTCGCGGGTGTGTGTGCTGGACGAGGGCTGGTCGGCCGCGAAGATCGGGCCGAGCGGGCCGTAGGTATCCGCGGGAACGGACTCGACGGGCAGGTTCAGCTGCCGCCCGATGACCTCCGCGATGTCTCGCACTCGGTCGCCCTCGTCGGCGACGGCGTGCCAGGCGGTACCGGGTTCCGCCCTTTCCAGGGCGAGGCGGAACAGGAGTGCCGCGTCGAGTGCGTGGACGGCCGGCCAGCGCTGGGTGCCGTCGCCCGGGTAGCCGGAGACCCCGGTCCGGCGGGCGATGTTGGTCAGCAGGCCGGCGAATCCGCCGGTGCCCTGGTTGTGCACCGTGCGCGGCATCCGCACGGCCGTGCTCCGGACCCCGCGCGCGGCTAAATCCAGAACGGCCGTGACCGCCCGCCCGCGGCCACCCACGGGCCCGTCGGTCGATACGGGATCGGTCTCGGTGGATGCCCGGCCCGCCACGCTGGGCGTCCCGGAGACCGTGACGAAGGGGCGGTCGCTGCCGACGAGTTCCTCGCCCATCGTCGCCAGGGCCGCACTTTCCTCGGCGACGGTGGCGGCGAGGGCATCGGCGCTGCTGAAGTCGTTGCCGAACGCCAGGTGGATCACTCCGTCGGCCTGAGCGGCACCGGCCCGCAGGACGTCGAGGTCGGCGAGGCCGCCGCGCAGTGCTTCGGCGCCGGCGGCCTCGGCGGCGGCAGCGGACGCGTCGGAGCGGGCGAGTGCGAGCACGGTGTGGCCGTTGCCGAGCAGTTCGGCGACCACCGCGGAACCGATCAGTCCGGTGCCGCCGGTGACGAAGACGCGCATGGATAACTCCTCCAGTGATGGGACCTTTGTCCCGTCACGCTACCACGGTGACGGGACTCTTGTCCCATCACTTATGATGAACCCATGGGTCGATGGGAACCGGGCGCACGAGAACGCCTTGTCGTCGCCGCGGTCGACCTGTTCACCGAGCAGGGATACGACGCGACGACGGTCGCGCAGATCGCCGAACGCGCCGGTGTCACGAAAAGCACCTTCTTCCGGCACTTCCCGGACAAGCGTGAACTGCTCGTGGCCGGCCAGGAGACGCTGAGCCGGCTACTGGCCGAGGGCATCGCCGAAGCGCCCGAACGTGCCACACCCCTCGAGGCGGTCGGCGCCGGCCTCGAACGCGCCTCGGCGGCAATGGGTCCCATGAACCGCGAGCTCGCACCCCGTCTGAAGGCGGCCGTCGCCGCCAGCGCCGAACTACAGGAGCGCGACGCCCTCAAGAGCGTCGGGCTGGCCGCCGCGATGACCGAGGCGCTCATCGCGCGCGGTGTACCGGATCCGACCGCGGCCCTCGCCAGTGAGCTGGGAGTTCTCGCCTTCAAACGCGGGTTCGCCGAATGGACCGACGGGGAGCGGGACGCCTCGGACGAACTGGCGCGGCATGTTCTCTCGGCGTTGGACGAATTGCGGGCGGCGAGCGCAGCGCTGGGCTGAGTCCGCCCGAGCGACATCCCGGTCCGATCAACCCTGCCGGGCGAAGGGTTCCGCGGTCGGCTCGGGCACGATGGCATCGGAATCCGCTCGAACCCGCGGACTTCGGAGATGGGCCCGGTAGAACTCCATGTGCGCGAGAGCCGCTGTCTCCCAATCATATCGGTGTGCGAGTGCCCTGCCACGGTCGATGCGCGCCGTGTCGCGCCGCAGGTTCTGTGCCATCGTTGCCGCCATTCCGGTCGGATCGGTGGCGTAGGAGATCGCGTCGCCGAAGACCTCCCGAAGCACCGGAAGCTCGCGAGCGACCACCGGAACCCCTGCGGCCAAGGCCTCCATGGCCGCCAGTCCGAACCCCTCCTTGGTGGAGAAGAACGGAACCAGCGCGGCTCCGGCGACGAGTGCGGGCAGCGCGTCGTGGGCGACCGTGCCGAGGATGACGGGCCGGATGCCCAGTTCGGTTGCGCGCGCGTCGAATCGAGCCCGGTACTCGCGGTAGTCGAAGAGGGTTTCACCGCCCGCGAAGACGAGGCGCAGCTGGGCGTGGTCGCGGCGGAGCAGCGCGAAAGCCTCCAGCAGATCGATACTGCCCTTGCGAGGTTCGATGCCACCCAGGGCCAGAATGTAGGGACCGAGGCATCGCTGCCAGCTGCGACGGGCGGTCGATGCGGTGACCGAATCGCTTGCGGCGGAGGCGAATCGGTCGTACTCGACGCCGTTGGGGATCACGACGGGGCGCAGATTCCAGCCGGCGTGAACCTCCGCGGCGACCGCGGCGGAGACGCAGATATGCGCATAGGGGTCGGTGATGGCACGGTCGTGGCAGCGGGCCAGTTCGGGTGTGGTGAAGGTATCGAGGTGATGGATGGTGCGAACGCATCGGCCGACCGCGTTGGCGCTGATGCAGTCCTGGGCATGGACGATGTCGTAGTCCACGGGAGTGAACGCGGCGCGTAAAACACTGATGGAACGCAGAATTCGCGTCCCGACCGCTTCGCCGTCGATGGCTTCGAAGGGCACCACACGTACCGTCACAGTTGGATCCACCGGGCGGAAGAATCCCGCGTCGCCGCCCCGGCCCAACGTCCACACCGTGACCTCCGCACCGAGACGCGCGAGCGCCTCGGCGAGATTCAGTGTGTGGACCACCCCGCCTCGCGGCTTGGTCGAGTAGGTGAGCAGTGCGATGCGCATCAGTAACCGCCTTTACCGGTCATCAGATTGTGGTAGGCGTCGACGCGGCGTTCCGCGAGATGCCGCAGCACCCGGCGCGCCCGCTCCACCTCCGCGTCGACGTCGATATCGGCCACCGCGAGGCCGCCCTTGGACCAGGTCTTGGCCAGGATGTCGCCACCCGGGCCCACCACCTTGGCCTGGCCGAGGAACCGCAGCGATCCGGTGATGCCGGTCTGATTGGAGGACGCGAGCACGACCTGATTCTCGGCCGCGCGAGCCTGGTCGTAGAGATCGAACAGACGCGATTGGCGGTCGTTGGGCATCCGGGAGGCGCGGTCGGTGACACTGGCCGGCCACGCGGACAGCGCCGCGATCGTGCGCGCACCGTCGAGGGCCAGGGTGCGCGCGGATTCGGGGAACGTCTTGTCGTAGTCGATCAGCATGCCGAGGCGGCCGACCGGGGTGTCGAAGGCGCAGAAGCGATCCCCGGCGGAATAGGCCAGGTGTTCACCGGCGGGTTGGTGGACCTTGCGATGGCGGCCGAGTACGCCGTCGCCGGTCAGACAGACCGCCGCGTTGTAGCGCGTGCCGTCACAGTGTTCGGCATAGCCGACGCAGATGGTCATGGCCCCGGCCAGCCGGCACAGCAGCTGGATCTCCGGACCCTCGGGATCGATGGCCTCCGGCCCGGTGGCGGGATCCGGGTTGCGGAGGTCGCCGATATAGCCGCCGAGCGTCGCGTCGGGCAGCACGAGCAGGTCGACGCCGTCGGCGGCGAGCCGGTCGACGATGCCGGTGATCTTGTCGAGGGCGCGGGCGATGCCGGTGCCGAAATGAGCGGCGACGGCGGCGATCCGGGTGACGGCCATGAGAATCCGGTTCAGGCGGCGGCGGTCGCGCGGGCGGTGACAGTGATCCGATCCGCGAGATATTCGGCATCGCGGGCGACGGCGGCGAACCGGCCCGATCCCCACGTGTGCAGCCAGGGCAGGCCGAGGAAGTACAGGCCCTCGACGGAGGTGACACCGCGATTGTGGCAGGGATGGCCCTCGCCGTCGAATACCCCGACGCGCAGCCACCGGTAGTCGGTCCGGAAACCGACCGACCACACCACCGACGTGATTCCGCTTGCGGTCAGGTCGATTTCGGTCACTTCGTGCTCGGGACGCCACACCGGCCGGTAGCGCGGTTCGGTGGGCGCGTCGATACCCGCACGATCGATGTAGTCGTCGATGGAATCCTTGATGCTCTCGGCAATGGCATCCGCGGCGTCGAGCGAGGATTCCAGCGACGGGTCGAAACGCGCTGTGCCGCTAGAGATATCGGTCATCCGCCCGTAGAGCTGCATCCCCTCGAGTGCGAAGCGGCGCAGGTCGATATCGCGCCCGCCGTCGCGGCCGGTCACGTAGTGGTTGGTGTTCTCGCGCTTGCCCAGCCCGCCGGGCTGATCCTCGATGGGAATGTCGTAGTGGCCCATATCCTGCAGCCATGCCACACAGTCGCGTCCACGGTAGAAGCGGGCCACTCTAGGCGCGCTGCCCACCGCCAGATGGACTTCGCGACCGGCCAGGTGCAGGTCCTCCGCGATCTGGGCACCGGACTGTCCGGTGCCGACGACGAGAACGGCTCCCTCGGGAAGATCTGCGGCACTGTGGTATTCGGCGGAGTGCACCTGCCGGATCGAGCCGGGCAGCCGTTCGGCGAAGCGCGGCACGGTCGGGATGTGATATCCGCCGACGGCGACCACGACCTGATCGGAATGCACCGGCCCACCGGTCGTTTCGATATCGAACCCGCCGCCCGCGGCCACAGTCACCGCGGTGACGGCCACCCCTTCGCGCACCGGCGGATCGAAGGTGTCGGCGTAACCGCGCACCCAGGCATAGACCTCGTCACGGGTCATGAAACCGTGCGGCTGCGGGCCGGTGTAACCGTATCCGGGCAGCACGCACTGCCAATTGGGAGTGACGAGCGTGAAATTGTCCCAGCGGGTGTCGCGCCATTCGTGCGCGATGGTGTCGCGTTCGAGCACGAGATGATCGATCCCGTGCGCGGTCAGATGCCAGCTGATGGACAGCCCGGCCTGCCCGGCGCCGATCACCACCACCTCGTGGTGTTCGATCGAAAAGGGTTGCGGAGTCACGGTTTTCCTCCGGGAGTCGCGGCGGGTACGGACGGCGGGGTCATCTCAGGCATGTGCGGCCGCCAATTCCTCCGGCAGCGACGGCTGTCCGACGACCCCGTGGCGCGCGACCACGCTGTCGTAGACTTCCGGCCGCCGGTCCCGCAGGTTGTACATGCCGCCGCCGCGGGCCAGCCCGAGTGCCCGGCCGACATCGACCGTGGCGGTCGCCAGTCCCGGCGCGGTGCCGGTGGTGGCGAGTATGTCGCCGCCCGGCCCGACGATCTTGGCGCTGCACACGAACCGCAGTGAGCCGAAGGTGCCGGCCTGGTTGGAAGCGATCCACACCACCTGGTTCTCGACGGCCCGGGCGCGGTCGAAGATGTCGAAGCGCTGGGTCCAGCGGTCGTCCTCGAGCCGTTCTGCGGTAGCGGTGCGGGCGGTCGGCCACGCCGACAGCGAGGTGATGATCTCCGCGCCGTCCAACGCCAGGGCGCGCGCGGCCTCGGGGAAGGCCTTGTCGTAGCAGATCTGCATCCCCATCCGCCCGATCGGAGTGTCGAAGGCGTGATACTCCGAACCGGCGGCGTAGCAGAGGTTTTCGCCCAGCGGCTGATGCACTTTGCGGTAGGAGCCGAGGATGCCGTCGCCGGACAGGGTCACCGCGCCGTTGTAGCGCAGCTCGCCGTCGGCCTCGCAGAAGCCGAGGGTGACGACGAGATCACCCGCCATGGCGGCGATCCGCGCCAACTCCGGCCCGTCCAGGGCGAGGGCGGGCGGCAGGCTGCGCAACCGGCGTTGCCGGGCCTCGTCGTTCTCGGCGCCGCCGCCCAGGCTGGGCAGATAGCCGCCGAGACATGCCTCGGGCAGGACCAGCAGCCGGCTACCGCGAGCACGAGCCTGCTCGATCAGTGCCGAGATGGTGTCGTAGCAGGCTTCCATATCGCGGCCGAATTCGGCGGCCGCCACGGAGATGGTCAATTCGGTCATGAGATACCCAATCCGGTCACGGTGCCGGGCACCGCTGTGGTGGTGGTTCCGTCCGGCCAGCGCAAACGCACGCCGGGTTCGGAGGTGAGGACGCCGCATACCGCGGAGGTGGCGGGTCCGGTGGGGCCGGTCGCGGATCCGGGGCGGTCGGCGGTGAGCATGGCGAAGCCGGGGAAGCAGGTGATCCATTCGGCCGGCGCGGTATTCGCCGGACGCGGCATCCGGGCCACGTCGAGCACCGCGCCGACACCCGATGCTTCGGCCAGCATGCCCGCCGTACCGGCGATCCCGGCCATGCTGACATCCTTCGCGGCCGCCGGCGCGGTGTCGGCGACGAACCGGCCCAGCGCCCGCAGCTCGTCTCCGGTGCGGTAGGAAGATGAATCCCATTGCTGCCCCGTATATCCGGCGCGCCAGCGGCCACCGAGATCCGCGGTGAGCCGAAGTTCGTGGCCTGCCCGGCCCCCGCCACCGGGAACGGGCCGGGCGGTGCGACCCAATGCGGTCACTGCCAGTGCGGCCGGGCCGATCTGGGTATGCCCGCCCAATACGGGCACACCCCAAGTGTCGGCGGCCCGCGCCAGGCCGCGCAGGATGCGGGTGAGCAGCGAACGGGTCGGTGCCGCGACCGCGTCGAGCAACCCCACGGGTTCGGCGCCCATCGCGGACAGATCGTTGAGATTCACCAGGGCCGCGCACCAGCCCGCCCATTCCGGATCGCGTTCGACCATCGAGGCGAAGATGGCGTCACATGCGGCGACGAGATCGCTGCCCGGCACCGGCGCACCGTCATCGCCGCGGAAGTGTCTGCCGCCCAGGGTAGATGGATCATTCCCGAGGGTGGTCAGCAGCGGGCCCAGCATCGCCTTGGTCGAGCGCGTGAGCCGGTCGATGCGGTCGATGGGCCAGCGCACGCGAACGTGCGGTGCGCCGCCGAACGTGGTGTCTCCCAGCGGAATCCAGCCGAGGTGGGTGAACAGCGCGGCGTATCGGTGCTGCACCGTCGCCTCGAAGCGCAGCACGTTGTTGCTCTCCGCGTAGGCGCAGGCCGCGCGTACGAGGGCATTGCCCACCCCGCGCGTGCGGCGGCCACAGTCCACGACCAGCCGGCTGCCGGCCCACCAGCCGAGATCCTCGGCGGTGGCGGGCGCCAGGCGCACACCACCCAGCACAGTGCCGTCCGACGCCAGTGCGACCAGCACGACGGTGCGCGGATGATCGTCGATATCGTCGGCATCGCTACCCTGGAACAGGCCCTGTTCGACCACGAAGCTCTCGCGCCGCAGCGTTCGATAGGCGGCCAGCTGCCGGGAATCCGCCGGGCGAATCAGGAAGCCGCCGGGCGGTTCCTTCGGGTTCGGATGCCCGGACAGCACACAGTAATCGGGAGACGGCCTGCCGGATGCCACAGATCCGTCGAGCCACCAGCGCGGCGTGTCGATCGTCGTCATCTCAGCCTCCCGCGGTGCGCAGCACACTGCACGCGCCGCATGCCGCGCACCCGGCCGCCTGATCGGCGCCGCGCATCCCAGCGCGCCGCAGTTCGGTTGCGACCCTTCGCGTTACGTCCTCGAGCAGCGCCGGTGAGGGTGCGCTCGCGTTGTCGACGTCGACGGCGAGGGTTCCGGCGAGCGGCCGGAAGGGAACGATGAAGGGGTACACACCCATCGCGATCAATTCCCGTGCCCCACCGACCAGTTCGTCGGGATCCTCGCCGAGCCCTACCAGGAGATAGGTCGACACCTGGTTGCGCCCGAACACCCGCACCGCCTCGGTCCACGCCGCCCGGTAATCCGCGAGCGGCAACGTCGATTTGCCCGGCATCCAGCGCGCACGGACCCGATCGTCCAGCGATTCGACATGAATGCCGATGGATTCCGCTCCCGCCGCCCGCAGCTCCGCGAGGACCGACAGATCCCCGGGTGGCTCACACTGCACCTGAATCGGCAGCTGCGGCACGGTGCGCTTCACCGCCCGCACACAGCGCGCGAGATGTCGTGCGCCACGGTCCTTTCCGGCGGTGGTGCCGGTGGTCATCACCATCTGCCGCACCCCGTCGAGCCGGACCGCGGCGGCCGCGACCTCGGCAAGGTGCTCGGGCCGCTTGACCGCGACGGTCGTGCCCGCCGCCAGCGACGCCTCGATCGCGCAGAATCGGCAACGTTGGTCCTCGCCGTATCGAATGCACGTCTGGACCACCGTCGTCGCGAGCACATCCGTGCCGTGCAGCCTCGCGATCTGCTCGTAGCCGATGCCCTCGGCGGTGCGCAGGTCGTAGAACCTGGGCCGCCGCACCGGCTCGACGATGACGCCGAGATCGGTGCCGTCGCGCAGCAGACGATCCCCGCTCAGCGTGTAGGGGCTGTCGGATCGGATGGGAATGGCAGCGCCGGCACCCCCGAACGACACATGACCGTCGTCGCTGGGCCCGGCTCCGGAACGGCGCTGCACCGGCACATCGACGCGAATACCGAGTAGCGCCAGGTCTACTCGCGTGGATACCTCGGTCATGCCGACCGCCTACACCTGATAGGTGGAGTTGATGATCGCGCCCTTGCGTGCGTAGTAGATCAGCGCATCCTGCACATCCAGCGGATGCGCGGGAATGACCCCCTCGATCAGGTCCTCCTCGCGGGCCCCGTGCAGAGCCAGACCGAAGCGGCAGGCGAATACCTTGCCGCCCTCCTTGATGAAGGTCGACAGCGCGTCGTTGATGTTCTGCTCACCCGGAAAACCGCTGTCCCCGGTGGTCGGGAATCCGCGGTTGGCGATGCAGTTGATCGCACCCGGCCCATAGAAGTAGATCGCCGACTCGAACCCCTTGCGCAGCGCCCGAGTCGCCTGCAGGACGGCCACGAAACTCACCGACGACTCGTGCGCGATCCCGTGCACCAGGGTGAAGTATGTTTCCCCGGCCTCGGCCTGATAGTCGGGAAAGATTTTGGTGGCGCCATAGATATTGGTGCCTTTCGGCAGCGCCGGATGCGGAATCTCGGACAGCGATTTCGCGATGTTCTCCTCGATCGCCTTGTCGATCTCGGAGGTGGTTTCGGTGGGTGCGGACATGCTTGTCTCCTGGGGATGTGACGAGGACCGGTGAGGAATCGAGGTGATTCAC
This sequence comes from Nocardia sp. 852002-51101_SCH5132738, assembly GCF_001665695.1. Taxonomy (NCBI): domain Bacteria; kingdom Bacillati; phylum Actinomycetota; class Actinomycetes; order Mycobacteriales; family Nocardiaceae; genus Nocardia; species Nocardia sp. 852002-51101_SCH5132738. The sequence continues at coordinate 48,310 of NZ_LZML01000164.1, forward strand.
CGATGGGTTCAGTTCACGCCCCAGGTGTTTCGTGATGGTCACATCCGGAGTAATACGACGTTGCCGGGTCTTCACCGTCTACGATCGTGATTCAGCGCTGATAATCGGTTGTGCGGCAACATGTCTCGACGCACCCGGCATCCGAATACGTGGAATTTCGGAAGGCGGATGCCCTGCCGCGTAATCAGCGTGCTGGGATTTCTCTCCCGCCGTTAACATTCGGCTGCCGTGGCAAGAGCCGATTTGTAACAGGAGCGTCATCGACGCGGCTGCCGGCCGCGCTCGGGCAGATGGTTGTCGCCCGGAATACGATGCCGATGCGGTCAGGCTTCGGGAATTCGATCGCCGATCTCGCCCGTGCGTGCGGTGCCAGGTTCCCATCCGGGCGGCCCGAACAAATATCCGGCCCATTCGCGAATTCGCTTGGTGGAGCGCAGATCCCGCCACAAGGCGCCGAATTCGTAGTACTGGAGCGTGAGGACGTTCGAGCTGTCGATGTTCTTCGTGAGTCCGTAGGTGGGGCGGAAGGTCTCCGCGCGGAAGGTGCCGAACATGCGGTCCCACAGAATCAGGATGCCACCGTAATTACGGTCCAGATACTCCCGATCGCTGGCATGGTGCACGCGGTGATGGGAGGGGGTGTTGAAGACGAATTCGAACCAGCGAGGGAGTTTTCCGATGGTCTCGGTGTGCACCCAGAACTGGTAGACGAGGTTGAACGACCAGGCCGTGAAGATCATCCACGGCGGCACACCCAGGAGCGGCAGCGGAACCCAGGCCAACAGTTCGAACCACGGATTCCACTTCTGGCGCAGTGCGGTCGCGTAGTTGAAGTACCGGCTGTTGTGGTGCACCTGATGCGCCGCCCAGACCACCCGGACTCGATGCGCGAGGCGGTGATAGGCGTACCAGAGCAGATCCACCGCGAGCATGACTGCCACCCACGACAGCGGGTTGCGCGGGTCGACGTGCCAGGGGGCGTGCACGTACAGCACGGCATAGCCGATGAGTGCGGCGAATTTCGCGGCACCGCTGACGAAGAGTGAGACGAAGCCCATGGTCAGGCTGGTCCGCGCGTCGATCACGTCGTAGCCGGCGCGGCCCTCGGCGTGACCGCGCAGGGCGGCGATCTCCAGGACCATCGCGAGCACGAAGAACGGAACCGCGTAGGTCACCGGCTGGTTGATCTGTTCCCACAGGGTCATCGCAGGCACTCTCCGGAACGATTATATGACCCTACGGTCACTTCATTGAAAGTGACCGTAGGGTAAGTTCGGGCGCATGTCAACGGCCGCCAGACTCGGAACCAAGGGCATGCCCGCGCAGGACCGTCGCGAGGAGATCCTGATCGCCGCCATGCGGGAGTTCGCCGAACGCGGATTCGCCGCAGTGTCGATGGTGTCCATCGCCGGGCGCGCGGGCATCTCCAAGGCCCTGGTCTACCAGCACTTCACCTCGAAGGAACAGCTCTACGCGGAGTGCCTGACCGCGCTGGCCGACCCGCTCCTGGAGCGCCTCGACGACGAAATGAACCCCGCCACAGCACCTTTCGCGATGCCAGGCAACGCCTTGCGCGGCCTCTTCGACACCCTCGGCCCGGATCGCACCGCCTGGCGGATCATCCACGACCCGACCGCACCGCCGACCGGTGCGGTGGCGGACCTGGTACACGGCTACCGCCACCGGATCGCCGCACACGCCGACTCGGGCGTACGCCGGTTCCTCGACGCCCTGGGCGACACCGACGAACGCGATATCGAAGCCCTCGCCGGCATCTGGACCGCCGCGGTCGACGCGGTAATGGCCTGGGCGCGAGCACATCCCGAAGAATCGGCCGCCGACCTGACCGCCCGCTTCACCCGTTTGATCGAGATCGTCTTCTCGATCGGAGCAACCCGCTGAAACGGCTCGTGTAGAACCATCGAACTCGGCGCGCCGAGCACGCGCATCCTGGTCGAAGTAGGGGACCGAAACAGGGAGGATCGGATGACGGCAAGGGGTCCGGACCCGACGAGTGCGGCTCCGGGAGACCGCTCGGCCGGGATCCCGCCGCAGTATCGCCTGCGCGACCTCTGGATCATCCGCCACGGCGAAAGCCGAGCCAATGCCGCGTTCAGCGCCGGCGCCGACGAGCCCTTCCCCGGCAGCGACTGCGATGTCGAGCTCTCGCCCACAGGGTACGAGCAAGCCGCCGGGCTCGGACGCTGGCTGGCCGGGCTGGACCCGGAGCGAGCGCCGCAGCTGGTGGTGTGCTCACCGTATCTGCGCGCGCAACAGACCTGGGCGGCGATGGCGCGCACTGCCGAAGGCGCCGGCGCCTTACCCATGGTGACCGACGAACGCTGCCGTGACCGCGAGATGGGAATCTTCGAACTCTTTCCGCCGCAAGCCATTCGACGCCGAGCGCCGCAGGAGTTCGAGCGCCGCGCCCGCCTCGGCGAATGGTTCTATCGGCCGCCGGGTGGGGAATCGCCGGCAGATGTCGCGCTGCGGATGCGCGATCTGCTCACCGAACTCGACCGGACCACCGCCGAGCGGATTCTGATCGTCGCCCACGACGCGATCGTCGTCACCGCAGCACACGTCCTGGCCGGTGTGGGTGCGACGCCACCGGCTGATATGCCGCCGGTGCCGAACGCCTCGATCACGCACTGGCACAACGGCGAGCACCATCTGCGGCTCGCCGCATGGGGCATTACGACATCCGCGCGCGACAAGACGATGCCGGGGACCATCGACGAGTGAGCGGGGCGCGACCCACTCGCCCGTTCAGGTGAACAGCGCGGCACGCGCGGCCGTCAGAGCCACCTTCGCGGCGGCGTCCGCGGTGCCGTCGTCCACCCGCTCTCCGGTGATCAGAACGCGGAAGTAGATCGGCGCCACCAGCGTTTTGATCATCTCCGCCGGATCGGTGCCTTCGGGTAGCTCCCCACGAGCGATCGCGCGCGTCACCACCGGCAGCGTTTGCCGAATCCGATCGCGGAAGACATGGCGTGCCGAGTTCGGGGGTGCGGGCAGGCCCGCGGCGGTGGACACCAGCACGGCCAGAATGGCTCGCCCGGAGGCGCTGTCGGCCCAGGCGACGAGGCTGCGCGCCAGCGCGCGGAGATCCTCGTCGACCGAACCGGTATCGGGAATGGGGATTTCCGCCGCGACACTCTCGGCCAGCGCCTCGGCGATCAGGCTGTCGCGGTCGGGCCATCGCCGGTAGACGGTGGTCTTGTGCACTCCGGTGCGCTGGGCGACGTTGTCGATCGTGAACGCGGCGTATCCGCGTTCGCTCAGCTCGTCGACGGTGGCGGCGAGCACGGCGGCGCGGACCTTCGGTCCACGTCCCAGAGGCGCAGACGAACTCATTGCAACTCCTAGTTGCGATATCGCGGACGGGCGGGCATGCTGACGATATCGCAACTCGATGTTGCGATACTCAGATGGGAGTCTCGATGCTGTCGAAACTTGTCCGGGGAGCCGCACTCCTGTTCCCCGGTCTGCTGGCCGGAGCGTTCGGCTACGGCGCCGTCAATGTGCTGTACGCGTTTCGTGAAGTGCCCCTTGATGTTCGGTTCACGTTCCATGTCGCGCTCATGCGAGTCAACGGCCCGGTCATGCAATCGCTGATGGCGCTGGCGGTGCTCGGTACCTTGGTGCTCGCGGTGCGATCGCGGGGAGGGCAGCGTCGGATCGCCGCGAGCGCGACGGTGCTGGTGTTGCTCTCCTTCCTGGTGACGCGATTCGGGAACGTGCCGATCAATCAGCAGATCAAACGGTGGGCGGTAGGCACCCCGCCGGCGAATTACGCCGATATCCTGCGACGCTGGGAACTGTTCCATTTCACCCGAACCGGTTGCGCCGTAGCCGCATTCGTTCTGGTGATCGTCGCGGTGGTCGGATTCGCCGCGGCCGACGACGGCATCCGCCGGAAGGACAATCCGCATCGGTCACCCTCGCGACGCGACTTCCGCAATCGCATCGTCGTCACCGCCCATCGCATCGGCCTGCCGTTCGGCCCCATCCACCTGCTCACCGTTGCGGGTCGTTCGACGGGAATTCCCCGGACCACGCCCGTCGCCCCGATACAGCTCGACGGCGACCGGTACCTCGTGCAGGCCTATCCGAACGCCGAATGGGTCGAGAATGCCCGCGCGGCAGGACGCGGTGTGCTCGCTCGCGGCCGGAAATCCCGGGTCGTGAATCTGATCGAAGTGCCCGAACCGCAGCGCCAACCCATGCTGCGTGCGTTTCCTGTGCAAAATCCCAGGGGTGCACAAGCTTTCGTCAGGAATGGTCTGGTCGAATCCGGCTCGCCGGACAGCTTCGCGGACGCGGCGGGCCGCTGCGCCGTCTTTCGCATCGAGCCGGTCTCCTGAGGCCGAATGTCGTCGCCGGTGCTGTATTCGGAGAGGAACCAATGATCCGCACGTCGTTTACGCCCGTCACCGGGCATGCCCTGGGAGTCGTTGCCGACGGCACCGTCAAAATAGTGCTCGCCGCCGTCTACATCATCGGCGCCGAATCGCTGAGTCATCGACTCGGTGTCGCCACCTGGCTCATGATCGCCTGCGCCGCAGCCCTGCTCATCGCAGGCGCCGGTGAATTCGCATACCTGCGCAGCCGCCCGATGAGCACAATTATGCGGCTCATGATCGGCTACGACACCGGCTGGACGGTTGTCACCCTCGTCGCGCTGCTGCTGGCATGGCAGGGGAACAGGGCGGCCGGCGAACTCTGGATCGGTTATCAGACACTCGCGCCCCTCCTCTTCGCAACTCTGCTCGGGGTGGCAGGCGACCGGAAATCCGAATCCGATCAGGTCGGCGCCGGCAACTCCGGCTCCGCATGATCGCTTCCTGGCGTGCGCTCCGTCGCGGGAGAGGAGCCGCATCTCAAACCCGACTCGTCCGTATGTACTGATGAGTAACGACGGCTTCGGTAATTCATTGTCTTACAACGCTTTCGACTGATGTAAGGTACTGTGCCTCTGGCGCCGCGATCGGTGGAGGCGTCGGATCGCTCGGATAATCGTTGTCTTACAGTGGAATCGAGATACGTGCGTGAATCACAAGCTCTGGTTGCTCGGTCGTTCTGTCACCGTCGGAACCCGGATGCTGGGCGAGAAGATTCACGGACCCAGATTGCGCTCCCTCGCCGACGTGCCGATCTCCGGTGACAAGATCACCCCCGAATGGCTGACCGCGGTGCTGTGCCGCGATGTTCCCGGCGCCGAGGTGTCGGGCTTCGAGACGTCCAACGGCAGCAGCGGCACCTCGACGAGGGTGGCGATCACGGTCGAATACAACGATGTGGGGACCCGGGCGCAGTTGCCGACCCGCTTGTTCGCCAAGACCACCACCAGTTTCAGCCAGCGGATCCTGCTGGGCGGCGGAAAGATGATCGACGGGGAAACCCGGTTCTTCCGCGACTTCCGCCCCGCCGTCGACATCGAGGCGCCGATCGGATACTGGGGCGCGTCCGACCCGGCCTCGTGGCGGTCGATCGCCCTGATGGAGGACATCGCCGCGACTCGCGGCGCCGTCTTCAGCGAACCCACCGCCTCGATCACCCGCGAGCAAGCCGAGGATCTGGTCCGCAATCTCGCCCGCCTGCACGGCACCTTCTGGGAATCCGAGGCGATCGACGTCCTCAACACCCCGGCGTACATGCTCGACGTGTATCTGTCCGCGATCGATATGAAGAAGCGGTGCGAAGTGGGCCTGCGCCGCGCGGAAGAGGTTGTTCCGCCCGCCCTGCACGGCAGCAGCGAACGGCTGTGGGCCGGCGTCGAGCGGGCGGTCACCATCGCGACCGAAGAGGTTCCGCCGACACTGCTGCACGGCGATCCCCACATCGGGCAGACCTACCGCACGAGCGCCGGCCGCATGGGTTTCGTGGACTGGCAGGTCGTGATGCGGGGCGGATGGGCACACGATTTCGCCTACACCGTCAATTCCGGATGCGAGCCGGAAGACCGCCGACTATGGGACAGGGACCTGCTGGCGGCCTACCTGGACGAACTGGGAGAGGCCGGCGGCAAGCCCCCGGCCTTCGAGGACGCCTGGTTGCTCTACCGGCAGCAGTCGCTGTTCGCCTACGCCGCATGGGCTTTCACCATCGGGCGTGCGAGTTATCAGCCCAAGATGCAGTCGAACGAAACCTGCCTGACCCTGTTACGGCGCATCACCACGGCCATCGACGACAACGATTCGCTGGGCGCCCTCGGCGTCTGACGCACCAACGCTTTACCACGAATGATCATCGTGCTGCCGATGGTCGTCCCGGCCAGGGTCGTCCGGTGCGACTACCGCAGCCTTCGACGCGCGCGACATCGCGTCATGCAGTTCGACGCAGCGTGCGATACGACAACTGGAGTGGTTGATGACTACGTCACAGTTCCCGACCCGCCCGACGATGTGTCCCGTTGCCCACGGCTCTCCGACGAGTTCCGACGGCCCGCGAGTCCCGCTGTTCACCCCGGATTTCTCCGACGACCCGCACCGCGTCTACCGCGAAATGCGCAGCCGATACGGCTCGCTCGCGCCCGTCGAACTGGCGCCGGGCGTGCCCGCGACGCTGGTGATCGGCTACCGCACCGCGGTGCGAATTCTCAACGACCCCGAACACTTTCCCGCAGACCCGCGCGTGTGGCAGCAGACCGTGCCCTCGGATTGCCCGATCCTTCCGCTGCTGGAATGGCGCCCGATGGCCAGCAGAAGTTCCGGTGCCGATTTCCACCGCTACCGTGAGGCCATTACCGCCGGTATCGACGCCGTCGACCTGCACTCGTTGCGCGCGGCGGTCGAGAAGGCCACGCTTCCCCTGATCAACAGCTTCTGCCAGGACGGCAAGGCGGAACTGATCACCCAGTACATCTACCCCCTCGCATTCGAACTCGTGAACGTGATGCTCGGTTGCCCGCCGGAGATCGGCGCGCAGGTCGCGGCCGGAACGGCCAAACTGCTCGAAGGCGTCGACGCCGAACAGGGCAACCGCATCCTCGGCGAGGCGCTGATGAGTCTGGTGCGCCTCAAACGAGCCACCCCGAGCAACGACATCACCTCGGTACTGCAACAACACCCGGCCGCCCTCGACGACACCGAGGTCTCCCACCACGTCTCCCAGATCTACGGCACCGGAATCGAATTCGAGCTGAACCTCATCGCCAACACGTTGCTGCTGGTCCTCACCGACAACCGATTCGGCGGCAGTGTGCTCGGCGGCAATCTCTCCTCCCGCGACGCGGTCGACGAGGTGTTGTTCAACGACCCGCCGCTGGCGAACCTCCTGATCACCTACCCCCGCCAGCCCATGCTGATCGACGACGTCTGGCTACCCGCCAATCAGCCGGTTGTCATCAGCATGGCCGCCTGCAACAACGACCCCGTGATTCGCAGCGACGATATGACGGGCAACCGATCGCACCTGGCCTGGGGCATCGGCCCGCACGCCTGCCCCGCGCAGTCGATCGCGTATCTGATCGCCCAGGAAGCGATCGACCAACTCCTCGACGCCCTCCCCGAAATCGAGCTCGCGACGGATGCGCCGAGCTGGCGGCCGGGACCGTTCCACCGGGCCTTGACGGCCCTGCCGGTGACATTCCCGCGGACCGAGCCGCTGAATTTGAACAACAAGCCGGCAATGCCGGGGTGAGAGCCGAGCAGGCCGAGGATCGCGCGACCACTGCTATTCGGACATGGAGTCCACGGCCTTCCCGATTCGACCGAGACTGGCCGCATACCGTTCGTCGACGCTGGTTCGCGCGCTGACGACCTCGACGATCTTCTTTCCGATGCTCTCGAGTTCCGCCAGGCTGGACAGGATGTCCTGTTTCCGCGCCGACGCGAAATCGACGAGCGCCGGTCCGCTCTGCCAGCCTTCGTTCGCTTGCCGCGCCGGTTCGATCTCATCGAATTGTTGCTCGAGCCGGGTTCGGGATTCATTGCTGTTGGTGGAGATGTCCACCCCGGCCTGTTGCGCGGTGGCCGGGTCGATACAAACGTCTGTCATGATGAAGCCCTGTCAGAAGAACGCTTCGCACGGATGGTAGCGAGGCGAGATCGGTTCGTCGGTATTCGATTGCAGCAGCGCGGATCCCACGACCAACGCGTAACCGACGCTGATGATCATCGCCGACGCCGCGACGACGATCGCGAGGACCTTCCTCGAGGTCGAGGAGAATCGCGCGGCGGCGACGATGAACACCACTGCCGCTGCGGCAGCACAGATCAAGAGGGCTGTCGCGGCCCAGCTGGAGGCGGTGGCGGCCGTCGGAACGGGAATGCTTCGCGCACAATGCGATTCGAGAAGAACGTCCGTCCGCTCCGCGAGTTTGTGATCGGCCACCACCAGTAGGAGAACGGCAGATGCGAAGCAGGCGAGGAAGATCGCGGCGGCCACGATCGCAGGGCGTTTCAACTACCAGGTCTCCTTCGGCCGAATGATCCGCACGTTCTGTGTGCCCGATTCGAGAATCCGATCCGGTCGGTCAGGCTGAAGTCCTTCCCGTTGGTGGTGTGCTGGGAGTAGAGGATGTCGCCGTTGGGAAGCACCGCGGTGACCACTGCCGTGTGGTGCGCTTCGCCCGGCTTGTAGTCGCCGACGTTCTGCGTGTGCTCCCAGTAGACGAGATCACCGGGTTTCGCGCCGGCGGTCCCGACCTCCTCCGCCCCATTGTTCAGGAAGAAGTTCTTCTGCTTCTCGGCATTGAACCAGGTATCGCTGTGGCTCAGTCCCTGCAGGGAACCGGGCCCCGGCGGGTCGAAGTTGATTCCCGCGGCCCGGCTGCGGTTCCAGCCGTCCGAATCGGTGGTCAGGGTGCCTTTGTAGTCGAGGCCGGCCGACGCGAGGGTGGTGGAAACAAAATTCGCGCAGTTGTTCTGGAATTTGTCGATCGAGGTATCGTTCGCGTGGTCGCGAGCGAACTGCACCGCCTTCACAGCGTTGTAGCCGTTGGAACCCTCGAGCTCCTTCTTCACGCTGTCGGGGATTCCGTTGAGGTCGTGAAGTTCGACCGGCACCGCCAACATGAGTTGTTTGCGCCGATCGACGGCCAGCGAGTCCCACCACGCCTTCACCACATCGGGGGGCTGGCCCTGCGGCAGGGTCTCGCGAATGGCGTCGAGTGCGTCGGCCACTGCCGCGGACTGCTGTTTCAACGCATCGTCGAGCGAGCTGGTGTCGACGTTGATATTCAGATTGCGCAGCGCGCCGGCGACTTCCTGGTCGGCCCGATCCGCCGCATCGATCGCATCCTTGATCAGCGCGTTGTACCGCCGGCAGTCATCCGCCGCGGTCGCAGGATCGTGATGCCCGGCGGGTACGACCAGAACGTCGCCCTCGAGCTCCAGGCCCGCGACCGTCCCCGCCGTGATCGCCGAACCGGCCTGTGCCTGCGCGATCCGAGCCGCGTCTTCCAACGTGTCCAGCGCGGTGACGGCACCTCGCAGCAGGACGCCGATCTCCTCCAACTTTCCCGTGACATCGGAGATCCGCCCGCGCACGAGCTCACCCAGATAGTCGGTCCAGGATTCCTCCAGCCGCCGCGATCCATTGGCATGGATCTCGGCGACGGCCTCCTCGCAATCCTTGGCCGCCGCCAGCAGATCATCGGCCGCGGCCTGCCAGCTGCCCGGATCGGCGTACCTGAGTTGATGCAGATCCATGACCGTCCCCCCCGTGCTTTGATGGTGGCCTGAGGGTAGTCAAAGCGCCAAAAACGGGCAAATGGAACAAATTTGGTGGCGCGGCGATCTCGGCCGGACGAACCGCACGCCGCCGGGCTATTTGCGGTGTCGGCCGGTATACCCCTCGGTCGACGGAGAATCCTGAGTATTCTCGCGACTGCCGGCCTCGCCGCCGGAGCCATCGGCCGCACCTTTGCCGATCCGGCGCGGTTTGGCGATCCGCCGGATGCCGGCGGCTGGGGCAGCTTCACCAGCTCGTTTCCGTCGCAGTTCGTCCAAGTCGACGACGCTCGCGTCCTGATCGCCGGGGCAGGCGTCATCCGCCGCAGGGCTCGAATCGCCCACCGCGGGGCCGTGCCACGCCGCAGCAGGGTTCACCGGCCATGCCCCGGTCTCCCGCTGCAATTCCGATCGCATGACGGGTCTGGTCGGAGGCGGATCGTTGACGCGGCTGCCCTCCGAACGCCACGTCTTGCGGGCGGGTTGGGCAGCGTCCTGCGCCACCCGCCGGGGACGCCGGGGCAGCTGGACAACCTTAGGCGCGCCCGCTCCGGTGTCCTTCGGTGCGGATCGCGATCCCGGTACTTCCTGGTCAGACATCGAATTACCGGGCGACGAGCGCCGCTGTCCCAGTCGCGGCGCCGGTCAGGTCGCCGAGTCGATGTCCACTTTTGTGGCTGATGGTGGTGCTCACGTCCCTATTGTCTCAGAGTGTCGTGGGTGGGAGCGAGGTCGGTGCGGTCGGGCGCGTGATGCTGTCGAACCGGCGTCGATCGGAGGGTGGGCGGCGGATCGCTGATGTGGTTAGGCGGGCCGGGCTCGAGGGTGGTGATGAGCCGTCGATCCGAATCATCGGAATCCGGAATCAAAGGCAGTGCGCGGGCGGAGCCGGGCTCCAGCTGCCGATGCAGCCGGCGCCGATGTACGCGAGCAGATCGATCACCGTCGAGCCGGTTTGCAGGACGACGGGTGAGTTCGCGGTGATCTGGTCAGTGTTGCTGTACTCCAAGGGGATTCCGGCTTCTGCGCCGGCGATGCCCGCGGGAGCGATACCGAAGGCGGCGACTGCGACCGCGAGGACGGCAAGCCGTTTCATAGTGTTCCTCTCGAACAACTGCATCAGGTTTCAGCGTTCGAGCCAGCATAGTGTGAAGTGATCATGTTTCGGAGTGGATCGGGGGGGCTTTGCGCAGATAGGCGGACCGGCTGCTTGCGAGGGTGAAGAGCTGTGGGGGAGCCGCGACCCAGCGGGATGCTGTACGCCCTGATAACCGCCGGTGCATCAGTACCAGAAGAGGTCAGTTGCCCGCGGCGGTCGCGGAGTCGGCGCGCTCGCAACGCGTGAGCCAGCGCTATCGGATCGGCCCTTTAGACGTCGGCGCCGTGGTGTAGCAGTCGGTCGCTGGCCCGAAATGTTCACAGCCCTGGAAGGTCGGAAATTCTGACACATCGAGGGCGAGGCTCGGGAGCTGTCACAAATGCTGTCGAACCTGAGCGAGCCCACCCCTGCCGGGCGATAGATTTGAATGGAAGTATTTCAATTTTCCTGTGGGGTGGGAGGATTCGTTGCATCGCACACGCATGTCCGGACCGGTATGCCGGGCTGTAACAGTCATGTCTGCCATATTCGCGCTCGCGATGTCGAGCGCGACCGCCGCGGCCGAGTCGGCTCCAGGGGAGTCGGACCCTGCGCCCGCGGCCTGCTCCCTGGCTGCCGCCTCGGTGACTCGCACCGTCAACGGTCAGCCCTACCTGCTGCGCGTTCCCAGCGGCCTGACCGGCGCCGCGCCACTGCTGGTCGCGCTCCACGGCGGCGGAAGCAACCCCAGCAGGCACGAAACCCAATCGGGCTGGACACCTTTCGCCGCACAGCAGAAATTCATCGTCGCCTACCCGCAAGGCGGCAAAGACGACGTCACCGACCCCAACCGCCCCGACGACCGCAGCTGGTACTTCGAAAACGGCAACCGGCACGACGTCGACTTCCTGCAACAGGTCATCGCCGACATCGAGAGCCACTGGTGCGTCGACACCAAGCGTGTCTATATGTCCGGCCACTCCAACGGCGGCCAAATGACCTCCCGCATGGCCTGCGCCGCATCAGCACAACTGGGCGCGGTAGCGATGTATGCCGGCGGCTCGCACGGCGGCTGCGAAGACGGCGTCCCGATCCGCAAACTGTCCTTCGGATTCTTCACCGCCGACAACGACTTCACCCAGGCCCCGGTCTATGCGGCACACCTCCAGTGGCGCGGCACCATCGGCTGCAGCAACGACGCCGCCACCGAATCCGGCCCCGAAGTAGCGGAAGGCTACCGGTATTCCTGCGAGCAGGGCGCCAACGTCGTCTGGCGCAAATACAAAGCAGGCAGCCATGATTGGCCGAGCGGCGACCGCGGCGCGGATGTGCGTGCCCGCATGTGGCAACTGTTCCAGAACCACCCACTACCGTGACAGCTCAGGCGCGCGACGGGACCCGTTGCGCGCCAACGAATCAGGCTGATCAACCTGACGGGGTTCGCCGGAGATTCCTGATGATCAATCGTTGATATCGTCCGAATCGGAGTTGTCTTTCAGGTACTCCGGCCGTCCTGACCAATGAGGTGGATTGACAGGCTGTCCCGTCCACGCATCCAGTGGCTGAATTTCGAAGATAGAACACGGCCGAAACCATCCTCGCCCCCAGGAATTCCTCAACCTCAGCGCGGTGCCAATGATCGATTCGATGTCTGTCGGGGGAGCCCTTGGCGAGGGACCTAGCGGACAGCTCGGTGTCGTACCCGACCAGAATGCGGAAATGGTCGTCGTCCAAGACGAGTTCGAGATGGTCCGATTTCCACTCTATCCTGGTGACGGTTCTTCCGCGTAGAGGCTTGAACAGCCAACGATCCTCGTGCTCAACGATGGCCCGAGGTGCCTCATCGGCTCCCATCAATCCTCCAGTTCGTCGAAGAACTCTTTGACGCCGTGGTCTTCGAACCCGCGCCCGCAGCCTTTCGCGACCGCGGTAGGCAGGGAGACTGTGTATAAGCCGACTTGGCTGGTGTCCGGCTGCGGGTGGGGGCGGGTCGGATTGTTCGCGATTCCCCAGTTGTAGCCGTGGGCAATAGAATACGGTGTCGTAGTTGGTGAGAGCGTCGGCGAGGCTCGCGGACACTTGCAGTGTGTGGTGGGCGGCTTTGTCGTAGGACTCGCCCCATTCTTTGCAGCCTGTCGCATCGCCGGTCATGCCGATACAGTCGTTGCGAATCGCGTCGTGTACGGGCTTGTCTGCTTTGCGACCGGCCGTCCATCGTGAGTGTGCATGAGCGAAGTCGGGAAATGGTCAGGTCACCGCCGAGTCGCTCATTGGGACGTCGGGGCGTGGAGCGATGATCGAGTCCGCTGTCAGGACGGAACCACGCGCCGCGGTTGAGGTGATGCGTCTCCTGTCGACAGGCTCAGCTGAGGCCGAGAGCCGTGGACGTTCAGAGACACCCCCGCATCAGACGCAGTGCGGCGCAGGTGCATCGTTGAAACGGTCGATTATCCACGCGGCGGCTGTCGGCACGTTGGCGAATTCGGGAATCCCATGGCCGACAGCGGTTCCCGGGACGAGTGGTGGCAGTTCGATGGTATCGAGGGTGACTGGAACCCCGCGCGAACACCAGGTTTGCGCGAGGTCGTGCACGCGACTGTAGGGGACCGCGTCGTCATTGACGTTGGCGGCGAGCAGGACCGGTGAGGCGGGGGTGAGGTTTCCGACCGCCTGTTCTTCGACGATGCGTCGCCCGACCGGGTCGCCGACGACCGCCGCGCCCAGCGATTCGCCGGTGGTGGTCCATTGCGAGGTGTGCTGGAACGAGTAGCTCAGCAAGGTTTCCGCGACGCACTGGTTGGCCGTGTTGCGCATCATGGCCCGGCCCTGATCGTTGAGGACACGGTCGAGCACGGGTTCGATTTCCGGGTTGGTGCGCACGGCGCCGTTGAGGAAATAGCCGACGGCTCCGATCAGGGTGCTTCCTTCGGCTCGGGCCAGGGTGTCGTCCAGCTTGACCGGCGGGGCGCCGGCGTAGGTGCCCTTCATGTTCAGCTCCGGCGCGTAGGTCGGCTGGAGCTCCGCGGCGGCCGCGGCGGCGTGACCGCCTTGGGAATAGCCCCAGAACCCAACCGGCCCTTGCGAACTCAATGAGGTTCCCGGCAGGCGCTGCGCCGCACGTGCCGCGTCGATTACCGCACGCGCCGAGGCAGTGCGGTTACCGTAGGGGTGGGGTCCCGGCGTTCCGAGGCCGACGTAATCGGTGAAGACGACCGCGATCCCTTGTGCCAGTAGATAATCGACGGCCAGCTGTTCGTAGGCGATCGACATGTCGAACGGCGGGCGGTAGTTCGGGGGTGTCATGGCAACCGTGTAAGTCCGGGCGATCTGTGATCAGATGCCCTCGGACGGGCGGTTGAAGGAGAGATT